>NZ_ALBR01000070.1:0-594 GCF_002081505.1 Bacillus sp. CDB3
TGTTGGTCCTGTTTCACCTGTTGGTCCTGTTTCACCTGTTGGTCCCGTTTCACCTGTTGGTCCTGTTTCACCTGTTGGTCCTGTTTCACCTGTTGGTCCTGTTTCACCTGTTGGTCCCGTTTCACCTGTTGGTCCTGTTTCACCTGTTGGTCCTGTTTCACCTGTTGGACAAGAGCCACAAGGACCATTAATGATGTTAATAACATTTTGTAATTTTGAATCTAAAAACATTTCTGCTTTCGTTACAGAATCTAACATATTCTGAATGCTTTTATTTACATTGAGTAAATCTGGAATGGTAGGACTTGGACCTGTTCTTCCTGGTAAAGTTCCTAAAATATATTGTAATTTTTCTCCTTCTGTATTTAAAATATGAGCAATTCCTAATTCTTCTAATGCAATAGAGGATAATAATAAATTTAATGCATCATCTCGTGTGACCGAAATGTTGGGTGTAATATTCGGTATGTTACTTTGTGACATTTTTTCCTCCCCCATCTTTTGTATATTTCACTATTCAAAATTTAATCATTTCAATGATTATGTTTTTGGTCATATATACCATATGTGTACCTTAATCAATTGGTGAAAAAT
>NZ_ALBR01000071.1:0-709 GCF_002081505.1 Bacillus sp. CDB3
ATATGGAGAAGGAATAAAAAAATAGTAGGTTCTGGTGCAAAAACTCTAAAGTTTTTACACCAGAACCTACTTAATCAAATGCGACGACGCTTATATTACTGTTCTCCATGAATATAGGGTTCATTGATTCTAAGGTATCGGAAAGAATTTCGAATGTTAAAGTACTATCAGTAGTAACCTTAATTAACATTCCAGCAGATAAAGAAACAGCAGAATCATTTCCCGGACTAGCTTCACTATATTGTCTTAAATCGGATCCATCAATAATATATTGATCATTTAATACAAATCTTGTCTTTATGTTTAAATTAGAACTTTGTTCGGAGAAAATAGGGGTCCTCAAGGTAATGTCATAGGATATATAATATATATGATTTGCTGATAATGTAATTGAAGATGAATCATTTGTAAGAGAAATAGAATTACCATTTATAAAATTTGTTGTTAACGGCATAGGTATAGAGGTAGTAATTGGTACTGTTATAGGAAAAGGTTCGAGTGAAAATGATCCAGCGCTTAGTGTCCCTGTTGGTTCCGTTGACCCTAATTCGACAACACTTATATTACTGTTAGTCACGGATATAGGGTTCATTGATTCTAAAGTATCGGAAAGCATTACGAATGTTAAAATACTGTCAGTAGTAACCTTAATTAACATTCCAGCAGATAAAGAAACAGCAGAATCATTTCCCGGACTAGCTTCACTATA
>NZ_ALBR01000072.1:0-28032 GCF_002081505.1 Bacillus sp. CDB3
GCAACGTAACCTTGACTCCCTTGTTTACAAGATAACGGTACAACTTTCGATACCCCATTCTTCCTTTTAAACATTTAAATTGCATGACAATATAAACCGCTGTCTTTTTACGTTTTTTCTGATTTTCAGTGGGTTTACGATGAATATAGTCGTAAAAACCACTAACAGACACTTGTAATCGATGGCAAAGCCAGCGCACTCCAAATATTTGATTATATTGTCTTATAAACTGAAAGCGTGTTAGTTTTGGTTGCTGGCAAAGAAGGTTGCCGCCTTTTTTAGAAATTCATTTTCCTTTTTTAACGCCTGGCTTTCTCTTCGTAAAGAACGTAGTTCTTCCAGTTCATTGCTTTCATAGGAGGAAATCTGTGTAGAATATTTTTTAATCCATACATTTAGAGTTCCGTTACCCAAGTCAAATTCTCTCTGGATACTTGAAATAGAACGACCTTCTTTGATCACCAATTCAACACATTGTCTTTTAAACATTTCATCATACTGTTTTTTCATCTGAAACACCTCTTCATATAGAATAATTTATCTCTATACTGTGTTCCAGTTTTACTGTACCACCTCAAATATAACAGACCGAGAGGGTGCCCTCCAAATGTGTGAAAGGCATAAGAAAGCATTGGACAAAGTGACAAATATACTTTGTGATGGTGGGTACACAGGCCCATCTTTTGCACAATCGATAAAAGAAACGATTGATTGTTCAGTTGAAGTTATGAAACGCTCTGAACTTCACAAGTTTGTCGTGTTACCAAAACGCTGGATTGTGGAACGAACTTTTGCTTGGTTGGAAAATTACCGCAGACTATGGAAGAACTGTGAACGAACACTTGAAAATAGTAGACAGAGTTGCTTATTTGGCAGGCGTGGCGATTTTATTAAAAAGATTCTAGACAGGTTCTTAATAGATATTTCATGCTACTCTATAACCTGTTGTTTTTACAAAAATTCATTTTTATACTAACTTTCTTCTTTATCTAGATATGGTAAAATATATCCATCGCTGATATGTCCAACTATGCAATATTCATAGCAGCAAAATTACAACTAGATCTACACAACACGATTCAATATAAGATGAAGGAGTGTTATAAGTGAAAAGACATATTCGAAAAAGAGGAACAAGATGGTGTATCGTGATTGACATCGGACATGATCCAGAAACTGGAAAACGCAGGCGAAATGGTTTTCTGGTTATAAAACAAAAAAGAAGCACATGCTGATGTAGCAAAAAAAATTACGGAGTTAAATGAAGGGAATTTTGTAGAACCTTATAAAATTACTTTAAAGGCATATTTATTAGAATGGTTAGAAGTAAAAAAATGAGTTTAGAGCACCGTACGTATGTTTCTTATAAAGCCTATATCAATGCATATCTTTTACCAACTATCGGGATGGTTTCACTCCATAAATTAAATGCAATACACATTCAAAAATGCTATAAGGTCACAATAGAGAAAGGTATCGCTAACAACTCCATTCTTCTCATGCATAAAATTTTAAAGAGCGCTCTTAATTTAGCAGTAAAACAAAATTTTATTACCAAAAACCCGGCTAACTTTGCTGAAATACCAAAAAAAGAAAAATCCTCTATCCAGCCATGGACAGAGGAAGAAGTAAAGAGTTTTTTATTTCATTCACAAGATACACGATACCATATCGGCTATGTCATTGCAATTACTACAGGTATGCGTTTAGGAGAAGTTCTTGGTTTACGATGGCAAGATGTTGATTTTAAAAACAGCACTGTTACAATCAATCAAACTATTGGCTTTGATAACAAAGTTAAATTAACTGCAAAAAACAAATCATCCAAGCGTACGATTCCTGTGCCCGCAAAAACTATAGAAACTCTAAAAAAATACCGCACACAAGTTAATAAGGAGAAATTACGCTTAGGTTCTGCTTATAGAGATTTAGATTTAATTAATTGCAATGAACTGGGAGAAGTTTTAAAGAGATGTACTTTTAGAGCTCATTTCAAAAAAATTATTAAAAAAGCAGGTATAAAAGAAATAAGATTTCATGATGTAAGACATACACATGCAACCTTATTATTAAAACAAGGAGTCAATCCAAAGATTATAAGCGAAAGATTAGGTCATACAGACATTTCAATGACCTTGAGGATTTATTCACACATATTGCCAAACATGCAAAAAAAAGCTGTTAAAAACTTCGGCAAAAGTATCTTTGGATAATCATTGTTTGCAAAATGTTTGCAAATAAGCAAATCAAACTAAATAAACCTTAATATATCAAGGAATATTGACTTTATTATACTATACTCATAGTTATAATAATCATAATAATAAAGGACTGTTCGTATATATAAAATGAGGCGCTAATCAAACCGGCTCACAAGAACTGTCATGCTTTTAGGAGAGGAGTATATTATGCTACAAAATCTGTTTCCAAAACTGCGATTTGCACTAGTTGCAGTCGTTTTATTATGGATAAAAACATATATTGTGTACAAGCTAGCATTTGATATTAGAATTGATAACTTCTTTGAAGAATTTATGCTTTTTATTAACCCACTAGCTTCGTTACTTTTATTTTTTGGTTTCGCTTTACTTGCATCTAAGTACCGAAACCGAATTATTATTGTAATTAGTTTTATACTGTCATTTATTTTATTTGGAAATGCAATGTTTTACGGGTTCTATAACGATTTTGTTACTTTCCCTGTTTTATTCCAAACAAATAATATGGCTGACTTAGGGACGAGTATAAAAGAACTCTTTACGTATAAAACATTACTTTTATTTGCAGACGCAATTATTTTAATGTTTATTTCGCGTAAATTCCCATCATTTGGTGATAAAACACCACTTTCTCGCTCTGAGAAGCGAACTTTCTTTAGCGGTGTAACAGTATTACTAGCACTACAAATTGTTGTTTCAGTTATATATAAACCACAAATGTTCTCACGCTCATTTGATCGTCAAACTGTCGTGAAAAATTTAGGGCTATACACATATCATCTATTTGATATTACACTTCAATCTAAGTCTTCAGCTGAGCGTGTATTTGCAAGTGGAGACGGCTTCTCTGAAATTAAAAACTATACAGACTCAAAAGATAAACAAGTTGATAAAAACTTATTTGGAGCTGCAAAAGGTAAAAATGTAATTTTAATTTCAATGGAATCTACACAAAGTTTTGTTATTAATAAAAAAATAAATGGAAAAGAGATTACTCCATTTTTAAATGAGTTTATTAAAGATAGTTTTTATTTCGATAACTTCTATCATCAAACGGGACAAGGTAAAACTTCTGATGCTGAATTTATCGTTGAAAATTCCCTTTATCCGTTAGACCGTGGTTCTGTATTCTTTACTCATGCAACAAATGAATACACTGCCACACCAGAACAATTAAAGAAATACGGATATTCTTCTGCTGTCTTCCATTCAAACGATAAAACGTTTTGGAATCGTGATGTAATGTACCCTGCGCTTGGATATGATCGTTACTTTAATTTAAATGATTACGTAGGAACGGAACAAATGTCTGTCGGTTGGGGATTAAAAGATAAAGAGTTCTTTGAGCAATCTATTCCAAAGTTAAAATCTTTACCACAACCGTTCTATACGAAATTTATTACGTTAACAAACCATTTTCCATTTCTTCTAAATCCAGAAGATCAATATGTTGATGAATTTAATTCCGAAAGTGGTGTTTTAAATCGCTACTTCCCAACCGTTCGATACACGGATGAAGCTCTTAAATTATTTATTAAACAATTGAAAGACGAAGGACTGTATGATAATTCCGTTATTGTCATTTATGGTGATCATTACGGCATTTCTGAAAATCATAATGCAGCTATGGCTCAGTTCCTTGGGAAAGACGCTATTACACCGTTTGATTCTATGCAATTACAACGCGTCCCTCTCATTATTCATGTGCCTGGCCAAGAAGGAAAAGTCATCTCTAAAGTATCTGGTCAAATTGATATTAAACCAACGTTACTTCATTTACTTGGTATTAAAACAAATCAATCCGTAGAATTTGGAACAGACTTATTTACGAAAGAAAAAGACCCTCTTATGGTAATGCGGGACGGCAGTTTTGTTTCGGAAGATTATGTTTATACAAAAAATATGTGCTATAAAAGAAGCACAGGTGAAGAAGCTGATTTAACACTATGTCAGCCTTATATTGAAAAAGCAAAAACAGAATTAAAATTATCCGACAAACTCATTTATGGAGATTTATTACGATTTGATCCTAACAATCGATATAAAACCGGAACGATGACAACGAAATTTGAATAGTGTAGGAAGCAACTTTACAAAAGTTGCTTCCCTTTTTTTTACTTATTTTTCAAATTTCTCTTCTATACAATCTTTCACAAATTGGGAATTTCTTTCGTATGAGGAAGAAATTTATGGTATGATAAAATAAGTAAACTTTCATACACTAATTAAGAATTTATTACAGAAAGCAAGGGATCAGATTTTGTATAGAGCAGCTATTCCAAACTTATTTACGCTCGGAAATTTATATAGCGGATTTTTGTCAATCGGCTATGCATCTTTAGGATATTATAAATCAGCTGCTATTTTAGTACTTATCGGGATGATGTTAGATAGTCTTGACGGTCGTGTTGCTCGTTTATTACGCGTTGATTCACAAATGGGAAAAGAGCTTGATTCACTCGCAGATGTTGTAACGTTTGGCGCGGCACCTGCTGTGTTAATGTATTACACATCTTTCTCCAACTACGGAATCATTGGACTATACATAGCGGGATTATTCCCACTGTTCGGAGCATATCGCTTAGCACGATTTAATGTAACACCATCATCTACTTCTATGAAATATTTCACTGGAGTTCCGATTACTGCAGCAGGAGGGCTTGTCGCTTTCCTAACATTATTTTCACATACCATTCCAAAAATCGTTCTTATTACAGTATTTGTAACGTTCGCATTTTTAATGGTGAGTCGAATTCGTATCCCAAGTTTAAAAGATGTACCAATTCCACGATATAGCATAATTATTACATTATTTTTAATTGGGATCATTATCACAATGTATCAAACAGGGTTCGGTAATTTTTCTGTTTTCTTATTCATTGCTATTCCACTATATATTTTGTATATGCTATCTCAATTCATTAGACAAAGACCGTCTAAAAAAGCGAATAAAGAAAAATAAAAAGAAACCTTCCGAATATGGAAGGTTCTTTTTATTTTGTAACTAATAATTTTTGATTTACAGGTGTTACAGGTTCTTCATCGTTTAATACAGCTAAAATATTTCTCACTGCCATTTCAGCCATCGCATCACGAGTTTCGAATGTTGCATTTCCTACGTGAGGAGCAAGTACTACATTCTTTAATCCTTTTAGCTCTTCTGTAATTTTCGGTTCAAATTCAAATACGTCAAGAGCTGCACCTTCAATTTCATTCGTTTTTAGTGCATGAGCAAGTGCTGATTCATGCATAATTGGTCCACGTGAAGCATTTATAATATATGCTGTTTTCTTCATCATTTTAAACTGTTCTTCACCAATCATATGATGTAATTTCGGACTATACGCACAGTTAATTGTAATAAAGTCCGCTGTTTGTAATAATTCTTCCAACGTTACGTATGTTGCTTCCAGTTCACTTTCAGCTTCAGGCTTTCGATTTGGTCCTGTATATAAAACATTCATTCCAAATGCTTTCGCACGCTTTGCAACTGCCTTCCCGATTTCTCCAAGGCCAATAATTCCGATTGTCTTACCGTGTACTTCGCGGCCCAAGAAGAATAACGGTGCCCATCCGTTAAATCCAGTTGTACGACATAACGTATCACCTTCAGGGATTCTCCGTGCAGCTGCTAAAAGAAGTGCAAATGTTAATTCTGCTGTCGCTTCAGTTGATACTTTCGGTGTATTCGATACTGCAATTCCTTTTTCACCTGCATAAGTGAAATCAATATTATCGTAACCAGCACCGTAGTTTGCAACAATCTTTAAATGAGGTGCCGCATCAATAACTTCTTTCGTCACCTTTGTAGAAAGTAAGCTTAACAATGCATCTTTATCTTTTACACGCTCTGTTAATTCATCTAAAGAAATTAATTCTTCTTTATCATACATTTCTACATCATGATCCTTTAATAGTTCTAATCCGATTTCTGGAATTTTCCCTGCTACTAATATTTTCGCCACTACTAACACCTCTTCTATACAAAATAAGATATCTCTTATATTTCATTGTAAGAAATCCACATATAAAAACCAAGGAATTTGATTATAGTTTTGAAAATCGACACTTTTTTATCCATAAGAAAAGAGGAGATTCATCTCTCCCCTCTTCTTATGCTTTCTCTTGCGATTCTTGTCCAAGCTTTGCATCGATTGTGCCTTCTGCAACTGTATCGCTAATTTGTTCCTCGATAACTGAGTTAGCTGTAGTATTCGTTTCAGAAGTATAAGCTTGATCTGCCGCTTGTACGTTTTGTTTATTTTGTTGTTTCACCATTTTTCACCCTCCTTTTGACTCTTCCTTATTTTGAACAAAAAAGGTGGTTTTCATCAAAAAATCGTTTTTATTTTGAAATTGTTACTTCTTCTTCAAGCAATCTCATCGTTCTTACTCGTTTCGTAAATGTAGCTACGTGAGAAATATCATGATTGCGTAATGTCTTTATATTTTCTTCCACATATTTTCCTAAATCATTCGGATAATGGGCATCTGAGGAGAGAGTAATCGGAACTCCATGGTTAGCTAATACTTGTAAATAAAGCGGACTTGGACACATTTCGCGCACAGGATAGCGATAATACAATCCTGCATTTATTTCTGTTGCGGTATTCGTTTCTACTAACGCACGCGCAATTTCCTTATAATAAGAAAGCTGTTCATTCTCATCTAACCGGTAATTAAATACTTTTATGTTATCAAGATGAGCTATTATATCAAATAGCTCCGAACGAACGGCACTTTCAACTGTAGCGAAAAACGTATGATATAAAGTATGTAACTCATGCTTACCAAAATACTCTTTCGTATCTGGATTATCAAATCCCCATCCCTCTATAAAATGGACTGAACCGATTACATAATCAAAGTCTCCTAATGCTAGTAACTCTTTTAACTCTTGTTCGCCGCCGATAAAATAATCCGCTTCAATTCCAAGTTTGAGCGTTACCCCTCGTTTACTCCATCGCTCTTTTGCCTCTTCAATCGCCTTTGTAAAATCATAAAGAGACGTTACTCTTACTTGGTCTAGCCACTCCTTCTGTAAACGACCGAGTTTCGAATCACTAATATCTACATATTTTTCATAATATCCTTTCGCCTCGTGAAAACGATATAAATGATCGACAATGCCAACTTCTTTTATCCCTTTTCGCAATGCCTCTTCTAAATATAAATCAATCCATTTCGATGTAAATGGGCCTTCCTTCACACGTTTTTGCAGGCGTTCTTGTGTTTTCATAAGCCAGCCTATTGAATGTTTATCCTCTTTAAGCGGTTCATAATATTGTAGTGCATCATTTATTTTAGCAAGCCAGCCTATTGAATAAGGCCCTTCTTCTAAATGAAGGTGATAGTCCACTTTCATCCATATTCCCCCCCTTATAATGTATCTATTTCTTTTCGATCTCCTACTCTCGAAAGCTTTCCATGTCTTTCTTTCACTTCTTGCATGACATCTTCTAATGAAATATTTTTTTCAGCTAATAGAACAAAACAGTGATAGAACACATCAACCATTTCTTTTACTAGTTCTTCTTTATCATTATTTTTAGACGCGATAATTACTTCGGTGCACTCCTCACCAATTTTCTTTAAAATTTTATCTTCACCTTTTGAAAATAAATAATTCGTATATGATTCAGAGAGTGGATTTTTCTTTCGTTCTTCAATTGTTTCAAATAATAACTTAAGGATATCTTCCATATGTACCCCCCTATATAATTTTATAATGAAAACACGTTTTTTCTCCCGTATGGCAAGCAGGCCCTATTTGCTTTACGACAACAACGATTGAATCTTGATCACAGTCTAAATAAAGTGACTGAACATATTGGACATTACCTGATGTTTCTCCTTTATTCCATAACGACCTTCTTGAACGAGAATAAAACCATGTTCTTTTCGTTTCTAGCGTCTTTTCATACGCTTCTTCATTCATATAAGCTAGCATTAAAACTTCTTTCGTATCCTCTTCGATGACAACTGCCGGTATTAATCCTTTTGAAAAGTTAGGTTTCATAACCGCACCTCAACATTTGCATTTCTTAATTTTCTCTTTACGTCCTGCACTGTCGCCTCACCATAATGAAAGATTGATGCCGCAAGTGCTGCATCAACTGTTGTCTTTTGAAAGACTTCTATAATGTGATCAGCATGACCACATCCGCCTGACGCAATAACTGGTACGGAAACACTTTTTGAAATTTCTTCTGTTAAACGAAGGTCATATCCGTTTTTCGTTCCATCTGCATCCATACTCGTTAATAAAATTTCGCCTGCGCCTAGCTCGGTAACGCGCTTTGCCCACCTGATTGCATCCATTCCCGTATCAACTCTTCCGCCGTTCACATATACATTCCACTTACCTTCTGCTACTTTTCTAGCATCAATTGCTACGACAATACATTGTGAGCCAAAGTGTTCTGCCCCTTCTTCGATTAATTTTGGATTTCGTACTGCTGCTGAGTTGATTGAAACTTTATCTGCTCCAGCTCTTAGTAAATTGTACATATCTTTAACACTTGAAATCCCCCCGCCAACTGTAAGAGGAATAAATACTTTTGAAGCTGTTTTTTCTACAACATCTATAATCGTTTTTCGTCCTTCATGCGTTGCCGTAATATCCAAAAATACGATTTCATCTGCTCCCGCATTATTATATAAAGCAGCTATTTCAACAGGATCACCGACGTCTTGTAACCCTATAAAATTTACCCCCTTTACAACTCGCCCTTCTTTTACATCTAGACATGGAATAATACGTTTCGCTAACATAACTTTGTTACCTCTAACACTTCTTCTAAATCAATCGTTTTCTCGTAAAGAGCCTTACCAATTATGACGCCGTATATATTCATATCATTTAACTTTTTCACATCTTGAATAGATGCCACTCCTCCAGAAGCAATAAGACGAATAGCAACGCTTTTTTGTAGTAACTCCAATTGCTCTATATTCGGCCCTGCAAGTGTCCCGTCTTTCGAAATGTCTGTAAACACAATCGTTTGAACACCTACATTCTCCATTTGCTTTGCTAAATAAATGTAAGAAATTTCAGACACATCAAGCCAGCCTCTCGTTGCAACGAAACCATTTTTCGCATCAATACCAACAATGATTTTTTCTTTATATAGAAGAACTGCTTCTTCTAAAAATGCCTTATCATAAAGAGCAGCTGTTCCTAAAATCACTTTATCTACACCTACTGACAATAACTTCTCTACCGCTACAAGTGATCGAATTCCTCCTCCAACTTGCACAGGAATACGTACTGCCTTGCAAATTCTTTCAATAACGAGCAAATTTACTGACTCGCCAACAATTGCACCATCTAAATCAACAACGTGTAGTGTTTTCGCTCCCAATTTTTCGAATATAATCGCTTGCGCAACCGGATCTTCATTCATTACTGTTTCTTTACTAAACTCTCCTTGATAAAGTCTAACGCATCGCCCCTCTTTTAAATCGATAGCTGGGAAGATTTCCATGCTTCTACCACCCCTTTGAAATTTTTCAACATTTGCATTCCTATGTCACCGCTTTTTTCAGGATGAAACTGTGCGCCGTATATATTTCCTTTGGCTACAAAACCAGGTACTTTCACTCCATATTCACTTATCCCATACACAATTTCATTCGAACAATCTGCATAATAAGAGTGGACATAATATACGAAAGAACCGTCCTCTACTCCATTCCAAAGCGCTATTTCTCCCTCTTTCTTTAACTCATTCCATCCCATATGTGGAATTTTATACGGAACTTTTAATTTCCGAATGATACCTGGTAATAAATTCAATCCGTTACAGTCTTGTAACTCCTCACTTTTTTCAAATAAAAGCTGCATTCCTAAGCAAATGCCTAGAAGCGGTTTTCCTGAACTCCCAACTTCTTGTAACACACGCACTAAATCTTTTTCTTCCAATACATCCATCGCTTTTGGAAATGCACCTACCCCTGGTAAAATCACTCCATCACTTCTAAAAATCTCTTCTTTATCACTCGTTACGATGTACTCTGCTCCAATATATTTTAATGCTTGTTCTACACTACGAATATTTCCCATTCCATAATCTATAATAGCAATCAATTACAACATCCCTTTCGTTGAATTTACACCAGTAATGTTGGCATTTCTTTCGACTGCTTCTCTAAGCGCTCTACCAAACGCTTTAAATAACGCTTCAATTTTGTGATGTGTATTGCTTCCGTATAAAATGCGAGCATGTAATGTAATATTGGCAGCATGAGCAACAGCTCTAAAAAATTCTTCTGTTAGTTCTGTATCAAAATCCCCTAGCTTCGGATTCGTTAACTCTCCTTGAAATACAATATATGAGCGCCCGCTAATATCAATTGCGACAAAACCTAAAGATTCATCCATCGGTACATATGCGGAGCCATAACGATTAATCCCCTCTTTATTTTGCAATGCTTCTTTCAAACAATTTCCGAGTACAATTCCAACATCTTCAACTGTATGATGCGCATCAACGAATACATCGCCTTCCGCCTCCACTTGTAAACCGAATCTTCCATGCCTTGCAAATAAAGTTAGCATATGATCAAAAAATCCAACTCCCGTTTGTACAGAAACGCTCTTGCCTTCATCAAGCTGCAAACTTAATATTATTTTTGTTTCTTTCGTCTCACGTGTTTGACTGGACTCACGCATTATTCTTCCTCCTCAAATCTTATTTGAATTGCTCTCGCATGCGCATGTAGCCCTTCTTTATTGGCAAGTTCTACAATATGATGTTGTACATCTCTTAACGCTTCCTCCGTATAAGACAGAAAGCTTGATTTTTTCACGAAATCATCGACTGATAACGGTGAGAAAAACCTTGCCGTTCCACTTGTCGGTAACACATGATTCGGTCCTGCTAAATAATCACCGAGCGGTTCCGGTGCATATGGTCCAAGAAAGATAGATCCTGCATGTTTCACACAAGCTAGAGCATTCATGGGTTCTTTTATATGTAACTCTAAATGTTCTGGAGCGATTTCATTCGATAATTGAAGTGCCTCATCTAAAGAAGAAACGATAAAGATAGCTCCATTTCTATTTATCGATTCACGAGCGATTTCACTTCTTGGTAATGTTGCTAGCTGTCTTTCTACCTCTCTTTCTATTTCTTTTGCTAACCCTATACTCGTTGTAATGCAAATTGCTGTTGCTCTCTCGTCATGCTCCGCTTGTGATAATAAATCAGCAGCAATATATTTTGCATTGCCGGTTTCATCAGCAATAACTACAATTTCTGATGGTCCAGCAATCATATCGATATTTACTCTTCCGTATACTTCTCGTTTTGCTAGAGCGACGTACAAATTTCCTGGTCCAACTATTTTATCCACTTTAGGAATCGATTCCGTCCCGTATGCTAAAGCAGCAATTGCTTGCGCACCACCTATCGTATAAATTTCATCTACTCCTGCAAGGCTTGCAGCAACTAAAATATGTGGATCAATTCCTCCTTGCCTTGGTGGTGTTACCATTACAATCTTTTTCACACCAGCGAGTTTTGCTGGCAATACATTCATTAATACTGACGAAGGATACGAAGCAGTTCCGCCTGGCACATATACCCCTACATTTTCTAAAGGCCGAATGATTTGTCCTCTAATGATGCCTTCACTCGTGCAGTCGAATATTGATTGCCTTTTTTGCTTTTCGTGATACGAAATAATGTTTTTCTTCGCCTCTTTTAACGCTTCTAAAAATGAATTCTCTACAAACATACTCGCTTGTTTTATTTCTTCCTCACTTACACAAAACTCTTTAATCTCCACACCATCAAACTTTTTTGTATAAAAAGATAGGGCCTTATCTTTACTCTCCCTTACATTTTGAACGATTTCGCTTACACTTCTTTGAACAGTTCCTTCTATTATATTAGCGTTTTCTCGTAGCAATTTTATTTTCGATAACGCCTTTTGGAAATTTTCATAAATTATCTCCATTACAAGTCCCCCTATTTTCCTGACAAAATTTCTTGCTCCATCATATTTACAACACTGAATATTTCGTCTTTTTTAGTTTTTAATGCAGCCTTATTTACAATCATTCGAGCAGATATAGAACACATTTCCTCAAATACAATGAGTCCATTTTCTTGTAATGTTTTTCCTGTTTCAACAATATCAACAATCGCATCTGCCAATCCAAGAATAGGAGCGATTTCTACAGAACCTTCTATTTTTATAATCTCTACATCCTCCCCTTTATCATGAAAATAGTTAGAAGTAATATGTGGATATTTCGTAGCAATGCGTTTCTTCCGGTAGCTCTTCGGATTATAAGTAGGAATAGAAGCAACACAAAACTTACACACGCCTACTCCTAAATCCAACATTTCATAAATATCTTTCTCGTTTTCCATTAAAATATCTTTTCCAACGACCCCAATATCAGCTACTCCATGTTCTACATAAGTAGCAACATCTACTGCTTTCACTAAAATAAATGAGATATCTGTATTTCTACTTTGAAAGACAAGCTTTCGTCCTTTATTTTTGAGCTCCGAACAATCAATTCCAATCTGCTCAAACAATGGAATCACATGCTTCTCTAATCTTCCTTTCGTTAACGCAATTTGAATGTTACGCATGAAGTTTCTCCTTCTTTCTGGAATACCCATTTCTCTTTCCATACATATTCCACTAATGATTCGTTCTTTGCCTCTACGACCGTTACTATTTTATTTTTTCTGGCAAATTGAAAGGTGTCGTTTAAATTAGGGAATAAAGATAGCTCTACTTTTTTCCCGTCCTTTTGAAGTAAATTTCGTAATCTTTCCGCTTCTGCTAATCTATTTAACTCATAATGAATCATAATATCTATTCTCTTTCGTTCATATGGTTCTTGCTGCTCTTGCAGCGCCTTCACAATTTGATTGACTTGCACCGCGAGTCCAACAGCCGGCAGCATCTCTCCAAAATTCCCAATTAACTCATCATATCTTCCTCCACTAACAATTTCTTCTCCAATTTCATATATATACCCTTTGAAAATAACACCTGTGTAATAATCCAAATGTTGAATCATACCTAAATCAATTGAGATGTAAGATCCATAGCCTAGTTTTTCAATTGCTTCATATATTTCTTTCACTCTGGCAATCGCCATTTTCATTTCATTACTTGAAGCGAGTTTTTCTGCTTCCTCAATAACTTCTAAATTTCCAAATAGCCTTGGCAATTTCTCAAGTAATCTTACTGTTTCATCACATCGATCTAATTTCTTTTCTCTAATAAAATTTGATAGAGCAGCATAATTTTTACTTTCAATATATGTTCTAAGCACACTCTCTTCTTCATCACGAATGGAGAGTTTTTTTACAATACATTTATATAACTGCACTTGCCCAATCTCAATTGTAAAAGATTGCACTTTTAACTTTTGAAGTGCCTGAATAACACTTATTACGCATTCAATTTCAGCTCTTACATTATCAATCCCGATAATTTCAATACCACTTTGTACGATTTCATTATATTTTCCAGAATGGGACTCATTCGCCCGAAATACGTTCCCGCTATACGTCAGTTTAAGCGGAGTATCCCACCTCTGCGTTCCCATCACTCTCGCTAAAGGAATTGTCATATCTGGGCGTAATACGATAATCCGCCCCTTTTCATCAAAAAATTTATACATCTTTTCCTCATCTATCGGCCTGCTTTGAAATGCAAAAACATCATAAAATTCTATTGTCGGTGTCCTTATTTCTTCATAACCTCGCTCTAAAAAAGTACGCCTTAATTTTTGTTCTACTTCTTCAATTAACGTACATTCTTCGAATAAATAGTCTCTCGTTCCATTTGGGTTTGCCCGTTTCCATTTTGTCATCTAAATTCTCACACCTTTCCCTTTCTAATGTATGCCTATTTCATTCACCTAAACCGAAAATAAAAAGAGCCTTGTAGACAAAATACCTACAAGGCTCTTTAGTAGAGTGTAGGTACAACGGGAATAACCCTTGTACCTACACGTTTTCACGCTAGGTTCAAGGGTTTTATGTATGATGATGTAGTTGTGTAAGCATTTTAATAGATTGCACGATATTCATAATACTTACTCCCTTTCTCCTCTGATTTTTACATAGTATATAACACTTAATTCCGAATGTAAATACATTTCGAAAATTCCGTTATTTCTTAATATAAAGCTAATTCCCTTTCATACTCTCCAATTTCTTGTTCATATTGCATCGTAATACTAATTTCGTCTAGACCATTTAATAATTTTTCTTTCCACATTTTCTCGATTGTAAAATGAAACCTGTGCGTATTCGTTGTAATTACCTCATTCTCTAAATCTACTTCTATTTGTTCTCTCACATCAGTTTTTGCAAGTTGTTCTCGCATTACTTTATCCATTACAATTGGTAACATACCATTTTTCATACAATTCATATAAAAAATATCTGCAAACCCTCCGGCGATAATAACGCGGAAGCCATAATCAACAAGTGCCCACGGAGCATGTTCTCTTGAAGAACCGCACCCAAAATTATCACCTGTAATTAATATACTTGCCCCTTTTCTTTCTGGGGCATTAAGAGGAAAATTAGGATTTTCCTGGCGCTCATTATCGTAACGCCACTCATCAAATAAATACTGTCCAAATCCCGTCCTTTCAATTCTCTTTAAATATTGCTTCGGAATAATTTGATCTGTATCAATGTTGTCATTCATAAGTACTGCGGCAGTGCCTTTATGAATACGAAATGGCTCCATCGTAACTCTCCTTTCTAATATCAACAAAATGACCATATAACGCAGCCGCTGCTGCCATTGCTGGGCTAACTAAATGCGTTCGTGCTCCTTTTCCTTGTCTTCCTTCAAAGTTACGATTTGAAGTAGATGCACAATGTTCCCCTTCAGGCACTTGATCCGGATTCATTCCAAGGCACATTGAACATCCAGGCTCTCTCCATTCAAACCCCGCTTCTTCAAATATGCGATGTAATCCTTTTTTCATTGCTGCTTCTCTTACCCTTTTAGACCCAGGCACAACGAGGGCTCGCACACCGTCTTTTACCTTTTTCCCTTTTACAACAGATGCGGCAATTTCTAAATCAGAGAGCCTGGAATTTGTACAAGATCCAATGAAGACATGCTGAACTGGAATTTCAAAAGTGCTTTGTCCAGGACTCAATCCCATATATGAAAATGCTCTTTCATCATTTTCATCATGCTTTTCTGGTAATTTTTCATCAATGCGAACACCCATACTAGGATTTGTTCCCCAAGTAACATACGGTGCTAAATCCGTAACATCTATCGAAATATGTAAATCATAAATTGCATCTGAATCTGTATAAAGCTCCGACCATTTTCCTGTAAAAGTTCCATAGTCTTTCGGTGCATATTTACGCCCTTTTACATAAGAAAATGTTTTTTCATCCGGTGCAATGATACCAGCTTTCGCTCCTCCTTCAATTGCCATATTGCAAAGTGTCATTCTCTCTTCCATTTCCATAGTATGAATCGTCTCACCGTAAAATTCCATTACATATCCGGTTCCAACTGCTACGCCGTACTTTGAGAGAAGATGCAAAATAATATCCTTTGCATAAACACCTTTCTGTAACTTTCCTTTTAATTCAATCCCCATCGCTTTCGGTTTTCGTTGCCATAACGTTTGAGTTGCCAATACATGTTCCACTTCACTCGTACCAATACCAAATGCTAGCGCTCCGAAAGCACCGTGGGTTGCTGTATGACTATCACCACAAACAATCGTTTTCCCTGGTTGCGTGAGTCCAAGTTCCGGCCCGATAACATGAACGATTCCTTGCTCTTCATCACCAATATCAGCTAATCGCACCTTAAATTGTTTACAATTATCACGAAGTGTATCCAATTGCTGCTTCGCAATACGATCGGTAATATTCCAAACATCTTTCGTTGGAATATTATGATCCATCGTTGCAAATGTTAATTCTGGTCTCCGAACAGTTCTATTTGTAAGCCGCAAGCCTTCAAAGGCTTGCGGTGACGTTACTTCATGAACGAGATGAAGATCGATATATAATAAATCCAATCCATTTTCGTTTGTCGCAACTACATGTCTCTCCCAAAGCTTATCTAGTAATCTTTTTCCCATTATCGTCCTCTCCCTACTAGTGCTTGCTCTTCCATCTCTTGAATAACTGCCTTCGTAAATGAAGTTGTCGTCTCATCTCCCCCAATATCTGCTGTATATTTTCCAGATTGAAGAACTGCAGATATTGCGGATTCAATTGCATACCCTTCTCTCGTTAATCCAAATGATTGCCCAAGCATCATTGCAACAGAACGCATCATTGCAATTGGGTTCGCCTTATTTCTCCCCGCAATATCCGGTGCTGATCCGTGAATAGGCTCATATAATGAAGGACCATTTTCAGCGTGGCTTGCTGATGGAAGCATTCCTAACGATCCTGCTAATACAGAAGCCTCGTCACTTAAAATATCACCAAATAAATTTTCTGTTACGATAACGTCAAATCGACCTGGATTACGAATTAATTCCATAGCGGCTGCATCGACTAGAATATGTTCTAATTCAACATTTGGATAGCGAAGAGCTACTTCTTCCGTAACAGTTCTCCATAGTTTACTAGACTCTAAAACATTCGCCTTATCAATAGATGTAACTTTTTTCTTCCGTTTGCTCGCTAATTGAAAAGCATACGAAACGATACGTTCAATTTCATGACGATGATACGTAAGTGTATCGGTTGCTACTTCATCCGTTCGTTCTTTCGGATAAGAGAAATAAATACCGCCTGTTAATTCACGAACAACAACGAAATCAATTTCATCAGCGTTTTTTAATGGCGATAAATGTGCAGTTGCGCTTTCTACCGTTACAGGTCGAACATTCGCAAATACACCAAGTCCTTTTCTTAAAGCTAATAATCCTTTCTCTGGCCTTTCTTTCGCACCATCCCACCGTGGACCACCAACCGCTCCAAGTAAAACCGCATCACTTGCTAAACAAGCGGCAAGTGTTCGCTGTGGTAATGGTTGCCCGGTTAAGTCGATAGCACTCCCGCCAAAGTACTCATCTTGTAAATAAAAATGATTTCCATATAGCCTCTCTACCATATGCAATACTTCCTTCGCACTTTCCATAATTTCCGGACCAACACCATCACCCGCTAAACAAACAATACGTTTTTCCAACTTCAACACTCCTTTAACTGAATTTTCAGAACTTTAATTTGATAAGTGAGGAAAAGTCTCCTCACTTATCAAACATTTACTTCACAAGCGTTATAAAAGATTTCAATTTTCCAGCCGCATGAACATACGCTCTTGCTGATGCCTCTAATACGTCTTGTGCAACACCAAAACCTGATACTTGATGAATTCCTTCTTTTAATTCAACGTGTACATGGGCCAGTGCATCTTGACCTTGCGTAATAGATTGTATGCGATAATCCGCTAAGTCACATTCTAATCCTAAAATTCTTTGAATTGCATTATAGATTGCTTCTATACTTCCAGAACCAGTTGCTGCATCTTCATACATATTTCCTTCCTCATCTTTTAGTACAACTGTTGCACACTGTGTACTATTGGATACGAAATGTACTTGTAATTGCGTAATACTATATTGTTGTGCCGAAAATGCTGCTTCGCCCAGCATAAGCGCGCGTAAATCTTCTTCTGTAATTTCCTTTTTACGATCAGCCAATTTTTTGAATGCTTCAAACACCGCATCTCGTTCTTCGTTTGTAAATTCATAGCCTAGTTCTTTCATTTTTTCCGTAAATGCATGACGACCAGAATGTTTTCCAAGTACAAATAGATTTTGAGATTCACCTATAAGCGCCGGTTCAATAATTTCATATGTCGTCACTTCTTTTAAAACACCGTCTTGATGAATACCTGATTCATGAGCAAATGCATTTGCTCCAACAATCGCTTTATTTTTTGGTACAACCATACCTGTTAAACGACTTACTAATGTACTTGTCGCTTTAATTTCTTTTAACGTCATAGAAGACTCTGTTTCATAGAAATCTTTTCTAATATGAAGAGCAACTGCGACCTCTTCTAGAGCTGCATTCCCCGCTCTTTCTCCAATTCCATTAATCGTTCCTTCTACTTGTAACGCTCCGCCTTCAACTGCAGCTAACGAATTCGCTACTGCCATCCCAAGATCATCGTGACAGTGACAAGAGAAAATTGCTTTTTCATACGAAGGAACGGATTCTTGTAAGTATTTAAAAAGAGAATAATATTCTTCTGGATTCGTATATCCAACTGTATCAGGAATATTGATTACATTCGCTCCTGCACGAATCGCCACTTCTACTGCTTCAGCTAAAAATGCTCTCGATGTTCTTGTCGCATCTTCTGCTGAAAATTGCACTGTCGGAAATAATGATTTCCCGAGCGTAACCGAGCGATGTATGCTATCTAATACATCTTCTTTTGACATACAAAGCTTATATTTCATATGAATGTCACTTGTAGCTAAAAATACGTGTAAACGAGGAGAGACAGCGCCTTTCACAGCTTCATAGGCTCTTCGAATATCACTTTCTTTCGCTCTAGCTAAACTCATAACCGTAGCATTTTGAATGGTATTTGCGATACGTTTTACCGATTGAAAATCACCTTCAGAAGCTGCTGCGAATCCCGCTTCCATTACATTAATACCAAGTCTCTCTAGTTGCCTTGCAATCTGTAATTTCTCTTGTTCATTTAAATTAACTCCTGGTGATTGTTCGCCATCACGAAGCGTCGTATCCATGAACAAAATCTGCTTCATATTATTTAATCCCTACCTTTACTCGTGGCTGTACGAAAGGCATCATTTCACGTAATTTACGTCCAACTACTTCGATTTCATGTTCATTTTCTTTCTCATTTGTCGCCTGGAAATTTGGTCTTCCTGCTTTATGCTCTGCAATCCAGCCTCTTGCAAATGTACCATCTTGAATTTCTGCTAACACTTCTCCCATCGCTTTCTTCGTATCTTCAGTAACAACGCGTGGTCCTGATACGAAGTCTCCCCACTGCGCTGTATCTGAAACTGAATATCTCATATTTTCAAGTCCACCTTCGTACATAAGATCAACAATGAGTTTCAATTCATGTAAACATTCAAAATATGCAAGTTCAGGTTGATACCCTGCATCAACTAACGTTTCAAATCCAGCTTTTACTAGTGCAGTTACTCCGCCGCAAAGCACAGCTTGCTCTCCAAATAAATCCGTTTCTGTTTCTTCCTTAAACGTTGTTTCTAATACACCAGCTCTCGTCGCTCCAATTCCATCAGCATAAGAAAGTGCTTTTTCAGTCGCAACTCCTGTTGCATCTTGATATACTGCAAATAGTGCTGGAACAGCTCCTCCTTCAGCAAATGTACGGCGTACGAGATGCCCTGGACCTTTTGGCGCTACTAGAAATACATCTACATTCGCTGGTGGTTTCACTTGATCAAAGTGTACATTAAACCCGTGTGCAAAAACGAGAGAATTTCCTGCCTTTAAATTTGGCGCAATTTCCGCTTCATATACTTCTGGCTGCAGTTCATCCGGTAGTAAAATCATTACTACATCAGCCTGCTTTGCTGCTTCCGCTACTGTATATACAGAAAATCCATCTTCTTTCGCTTTATCCCAAGACTTTCCTTTTCTTAAACCTACTACTACATCAAATCCGTTATCACGTAAGTTTTGCGCATGCGCATGACCTTGCGAACCATACCCAATGATTGCTACTTTCTTTTCCTTTAATACATTTACCGTTACATCTTTCTCATAATAAACTTTCGCCATTTTCATTTCCCCCTATATTTAAATGATTATTGAATTAACATAACTTGCTTATCTTGCTTTTTCATACTGCGTGTAAATGCTGTTACACCTGTTCTAGCAATTTCTTTCAAACCGTATGGACGAAGTAATTCAATTAACGCTTCTACTTTCTCCTGGGTACCTGTTACTTGCACCACTATGGAATCCTTTCCAACATCTATTACAGCGGCTCGGAACGGTTCAATTAAACTATATAATTCTGCTCTTGTTACACTTGAGGTTGCCACTTTAATAAGCGCAAGTTCTCTAGCAATCATTGCTTCTTCTGTAATATCAGATACTTTTAGGACATCGATTTGCTTATGCAGTTGTTTAATTAACTGTTCAACCTGCTGTTCACTTTCAACATGTACAACAATCGTCATCCTTGAAATGTCCGACGATTCCGTATGCCCTACTGAAATACTTTCAATATTAAAATGTCTACGTGTCATAACGCCTGTAATTCGATTTAACACACCGCTTTGATTTCGAACTGTCGCTGTAACAATTCTCTTCACCTTTTCTCCACTCCCTCCATTTGGTGAACCCCTTTTCCTGGAGCAACCATCGGCATAACCTTTTCAGATTGAAGTACGCGGCAATCAATTACGACTGGCTCTTGTAATTCAATCACATGTTGTAATTGCTTCTTTGCAAGAAGTGGATCATCAATACGGACGCCTTTTATGCCGTATGCATTCGCAAGGGCAACAAAATCTGGTTGACATGGCAATAAAGAATGTGAATATCTTTGATTATAAAACTCATCTTGCCATTGTCTTACCATTCCTAAAGCTTCATTATTTAAAATAAACACTTTAACTGGTAAAGAATGCTCTTTTAATACACTTAGTTCTTGCAGGGTCATTTGAAATCCCGCATCACCGACAATGGCAATAACTAATTCTTCTGGCTTTGCAATTTGTGCACCAATTGCTGCCGGAAATCCGAAGCCCATTGTTCCTAAGCCTCCAGAAGTTACCCATTTATCTGGATTTTTCAGCGGATAATATTGAGCTGCCCACATTTGATGTTGCCCAACATCTGTCGTTACAATCGCTTCCCCTTTCGTAATTTCATATAGCATATCAATTGCATATTGTGGCTTAATACATTCCGAATGCTCTTTGTAAGAAAGAGGGTATTTTTCTTTTCTACTATTCAATAATGAGAGCCAATCATTGTGATTTACTTCCCCTTCCTTAAAGTTGAGTAGAGCTTCTAATGCTTGCTTCGCACTCGCAACAATTGGAATTTCAGTCGGCACATTTTTTCCGATTTCCGCTGGATCAATATCTATATGTGCGACAATCGCTTCTTTAGCAAAATAAGCTAAATTTCCAGTAAGACGATCGTCAAATCTCGCTCCTATATTTATAAGTAAATCACATTCATATAACGCCATATTAGCCGTGTAAGAACCGTGCATTCCTCCCATCCCAAGAAATAATTTATCATCTGGCGGAAAACCACCAAGACCAAGTAATGTATGCACAACAGGAATTTGATATTTACGAGCAAAGCTTGTTAATTCTTTCGATGCCTTTGCATGTAATACACCTGCCCCAGCTAAAATTAACGGTTTTTTTGATGCCGCAATCGCTTGTAATAATTTGTTTATTTGTAGTAGATTCGGTTCGTAATTAGGCTGGTATCCTGGTAAATCCATTTGTACATCACTACATCGCTCACCTTTCTCTACTACCATATCTTTCGGAAGGTCAATTACGACTGGGCCTGGTCTTCCTGTTCTAGCGATATGGAATGCTTCTTTAATAATTCGGGGTAAATCCGATGCTTTTCGTACTTGATAATTATGTTTCGTCACCGGCATCGTAAGCCCCATAATATCAGCTTCTTGGAAAGCATCACTCCCGATTAACGTTGTTGCTACTTGCCCTGTAAATACAACAAGTGGCAATGAATCAATCATCGCGTCAGCTAGACCAGTAATAACATTTGTAGCACCAGGCCCGCTTGTTGCAATTACAACTCCTGGATTTCCTGTAATTCTTGCATATCCTTCAGCGGCATGAATTGCACCTTGTTCATGCCGCGTTAAAATATGCGGAATCTCACAATCATAAAGCGCATCATATAGAGGTAAAACAGCACCACCCGGATAACCGAAAATCACTTCTACCCTTTCCTTTTCTAGCGCTTCTAACAATAGCTGTGCACCAGTTGCCAGTTTCTCTTCTGTTTTTGAAGACATTTTTCTTATAAGCCCCCTTTTTATACCCTTTATAAAATAAAAAAATCCTACGTCCACACTCCAGCTATGTGCTGAAGGGACGAAAGATTTCGCGGTACCACCCTTCTTTGCAAGAATACTCTTGCCTCAGTGACTCGGGATGAGTCTAGCTAATAACGGAGCTACCGTCTAAGCCTAGACAAATGCTTCAGCTTAGCACTCAAGGGCGATGTTCGTCGACGTGAACCATCGGTTTTCAGCAACCACCGACTCTCTGTGAGGCTTCACAATCAACTACTCCTCCCTATCAACGTTTTATCATGTCATAAAGGGTTATTATCCAACTTTATTTTCTTCGTAAATTTTCTCACCATCTTCTACAACTAATTTACGAAATTCTTCTAATAGACGATTTGTATGTGGACCTGTTTTTCCTAAACCAATCGTTCTACCATCTACTGTCGTAACAGCAATGACTTCAGCAGCTGTTCCTGTTAAAAATACTTCATCAGCTACATATACATCGTGCCTTGTAAATAATTCTTCTCTAACGTCATATCCAAGCTTTTCGCCGATTTCTAAAATTGCGTTTCGTGTAATACCTTCTAACGCCCCAGCAGAACTTGGCGGTGTAATTAATTTATTTCCTTTTACAATAAATACGTTATCTCCAGATCCTTCAGCTACGTACCCTTGATCATTTAACATAAGTGCTTCTTGTACTCCAGCTAATTTCGCTTCAATGCGAACTAAAATATTATTTAAGTAATTTAAAGATTTTACTTGAGGCGACAACACATCTGGGCGATTACGACGCGTTGCAACTGTTATAATTGGAATCCCTTTTTCATAATATTCTTGTGGGAATAAAGATAGTTGTTCTGCAATTACTACTACATTTGGTTTTGTACAAGAATCGGGATCTAATCCAAGATTCCCTGCTCCTCTTGACACAACTAGCCGGATATATCCATTAGATAGTTTGTTATGTCGAATCGTTTCAACAACGATCTTCGTTGCTTCTTCTAACGTATATGGAATTTCTAACATGATGGATTTCGCTGATTCATATAATCGGACAAGATGCTCTCTCAAACGGAAAACATTACCACTATACACCCTAATCCCTTCGAACACTCCATCGCCATATAAATAGCCATGATCATATACTGAAACTTTTGCTTCGTCTTTTGGAACAAATTCTCCATTTAAGAAAATCCATTGCTCGTTCACTGGAAAGCGCCCCCTATGTTCTATGAGTTTTTTATTGTTTCCTAGTTTACTCTCCTTTCTAAATAAATCAAGTGAATTTTTAGAAAATTTATAATTTTTAATCGTACGTACATCTTTGATTATATTGATTTAACAGCATTGTTAACGTTTACAAAAAGTCAAAAATTTTTTTCGCCAATTTCCACTAAAAAAATATTTGTTTAAAAGAAGGATTTTTGTCAATTGATACGAATCTATTGTATTCAATAAACGGACGTCCGTTTTTATAAATTCGGGAATATACAACGACTTTTGCTGAAAAAGGGGGAAAATAATAAAAATAACGCTGTCTAAAAATAACATTCATATTTTTCATTTCGTAATCATAATCCTATTTTTAAAAAACAATTTGTCAAAATGAAGGAGGAAATCAATATGGCGTGTGTACAAATTAAAGGAACGAGACAAGAGGTAGTAGAAATGCTTCAACTATTTGATCTAATGGATACAAAAGGTTTTTGTAAATTCGATAATTATGTAGAGGTAGAACCAAATAATAAAGAACATAATAATTTTATTGCTTCAATCGACATTCATTCAAATACTTCTTCCGCCCAAGATACTTTAAACGATCAATTCGTAAGTCAAATGCTTACTGGTGTATATAACGACTAAACAAATATTCTCTTCCTACCATCTTTTCATAAATATATGGTAAAAACTTGAGCATACTAACGACTAGATGGTAGGAGGTGAGAATTATGGCTAGAATTGGCGTTGAAAACTCGTTAACAGATGTTCAACAAGCTCTTCAGCAACATGGACATGAAGTCGTTACACTTAACTCAGAACACGATGCACAAGGGTGCGATTGTTGTGTTGTAACTGGGCAAGATTCTAATATGATGGGTATTGCAGATACATCAATAAAAGGATCGGTAATTACAGCTCATGGTTTAACAACAGATGAAATTTGTCAGCAGGTTGAAAGTCGCATTTAAATTTTTACAAATCACAATACACAAAAGAAAGAGGGCTCCTTTTCAAAAGGAGCCCTCTTTTTTATATTCACCTAACGGGAAAGTAACATATACTGGATGAAAGCCCTACCTCTCTCTCATCATTACGGTTCCACTGACCGCTCCTTGATTCACTAGTATACATATAAAGCTTACATACACAATTTATAGGGTTTGTTCACAAAAGTTGTTGGTAAGACTACCCGATCTTTCGCAAACTTTTCGTATTATATTCATAAGATTTATTTACTTTACACTAGCTTTAACCGAGACACGAATTAAAATTTTAACACCAATACAATAACTTGTCAACATTTTTTACAAATTAAAAACAGACATTAACGGTTTGTCTGTTTTAGAATGGAGCTTTTTCTTTTATTACATATACAACAAAACCGCTTACTAACATAAATAAGCCAACTACTAAGTTTTTGATATTAATCATAAATTCCTCTCCCTTATTCCACACATCATATATATTTACAATTCAATTATTCCGATCATCCTAAAGCGCACTTTTTCTAATATATCATAATTCCTAAAAAATGCAAGTTCACTTGTGGCGACCATTTACAAATTTATCTACAGTGCTTGGTACAGTATTTAGAGCTTTTTCAATTAAATGTGTACTACTATTGAGATGCAATACTTGCACACCGTTAGAACCAACTACTAAAAAAGCAACTGGGCTAATAGAAACCCCAGCCCCGCTTCCGCCTCCGAATGGATGACTTTGCTTGTTCTCTTTATGCTGCCCTTGTCCGCCATTATGTTTTTCAGAAATAAAATCCCCTTTAAAGTCACTTCCACCAGCTCCAAAACCGAAAGCCACTTGAGACACTGTTAATACTACATTTCCGTCAGCTGTTGAAACTGGACTTCCAACAATCGTATTTACATCTACCATCTCTTTTAAATTTGTCATTGCTGTTTTCATTAAATTTTCAATTGGATGTTCCATATGTATTGCACCCTTTCCTCATTATTCTTTTTTATACTTTCCAAAATAGAGGAAGTCATACTTAGTTTTCCTATTTTGAAAAAACATTTTTACTTTCCAATTGGATATCATTCCCTGTACAGGCTCGGATAAAGTGAAACTTTAATTAATGGGGGTTTTGTTCATCCCCACTAATTATTAGCCCTCACCAATCGGGCGTTTTCGGGCAGCCCGACTTCCACCTAACTTCTTCGCTCCAGCCGAATTTTGAGGCGGGAGTCTTACTGCTCGCAAATAGCGGGATAAAAACAGTAAAGAGAAACATACTATTATTGAACCTTGTTATGAAAGGAGTCCTTACTTTGACTGAGAAATTTGATGAATATAAAAAAAGAGATCGAATAGATAGTGATTATAGTGACTATAAAGAAGAATACGCAGCTGAAGTTGCACCACAGCGTATTGATTATGATGATAAAGATAACGATGATGTAAGATCATCTGCAGCTGGATCGACTGCTGGTTTTATCGCTCTTGCTTTAGCAATATTATCGCTATTTACATTCCCAACACTGTTTGGTCTTGTGTCTGTTCTACTCGGTATTTACGCATATAATCGTGGGGCTACTGTAACTGGCGGTATCGCTGCCATTGTAGGTGGTATCGCTGCACTCATTGCGATTTTATTCCGAGTGGCGCTTATTGGGTTATTGTTCTCTCTTTTTTAAAATGAAAAAGGTATCTCGCTTTATGCGGGATACCTTATCCTGTAAATACATCTTCTGATGGATATTTAATTTTTTGTTTTGCTGGTCGTGCCAAAGAGAAAACAAGTGTTAACGGTCCGATTAATCCACAAAACATAACAAACATAATAATACATTTTCCAAACGCCGATAGCTTCGCAGTAATCCCCATTGTTAACCCTACTGTGCCAAACGCTGAAATTGTCTCAAATAATAACTGAATAAAACTGAAGTCTTCTGTAAGCATTAATACAAATACCGCTGTAAAAATAAGTATTTGACTAGCAACGACAATCGCTAACGCTCTCGTTACTGTCGACATTTTAATCGTACGATGAAATAAAATAAAATCCTCTTTCTTTCTAAAGAAAGAAAGAACTGATGTAATTAAAATAACGAATGTCGTTAACTTAATTCCACCACCTGTCGATACACTTCCTGCACCAATAAACATTAATATCATCGTAAATAATATCGATGACTCTTCCATTCCGCCATAATCTATCGTGTTAAAACCGGCTGTACGAGGTGTAATTCCTTGGAAGAACGAAGCCCATAACTTTTCATTTAAAGGTAGTTGTCCCAAAGTCTTCACATTATTATATTCCAATACAAAAATCACAATCATCGCAATAATGTTAAGTGCTATCGTTCCAACAATCATGATTTTGGAGTGAAGCGATAATTTTCGGAAGCTGCGGCTATACCATATATCAATTAATACCGTAAACCCTAACCCTCCTATTACAATTAAAGAACAAATCCCAATATTAATAATAGGATCTCCTACATATCTTGTTAAATTATCTGACCAAAGCGCAAAACCGGCATTATTATATGACGCAATAACGTGAAAAATACTATAGTATAAACCTTTTCCAAATCCAAACTCTGGAATAAAGCGAATCGATAAAAAGATAACTCCAATTAGCTCGATACAAATAGAAAAAATAAAAACCCGTTTCACTAATTTCACAAGACCACCAATATTTGTTTGATTAAATGCTTCTCCAATTAATAATCGGTGACGTAAACCAATTTTTTTACCTAATACCCAAACAATTAAAATGGCTATCGTCATAAGACCGAGACCACCTGTTTGAATTAAAAACATAATAACTATTTCACCAAACATCGTAAATGTACTTGCAGTATCTACAACGCCTAAACCCGTTACAGTCGCTGCCGACGTAGCTGTGAAGAAAGCATCTACCCAACTAATATGTACTTTCGTTGCAAACGGTAACTTTAATAACAATCCTCCGACCACAATTAAACAAAAAAAGCCTAATGCTAAAATTTGTGGTGGATTTAATCGTATAAAACGATTATACAACCCTTGTTTTTTTGCTACTTCCATATCACTAACTCCCTTTATCAAGTGAAGCTTTTATCCCCTCATAAATAAAGACTCTTTAAGAGCCTACAAGTAGCGGGATAACCCTTATATTCTCATAATATAGTTGAGCATAATCCTTTTTTTCATAGATTTCAACTTTTATTTATATTCAGATTCCTATCATTTTACAAAAGAATATCTTCTATTATATCTCCACTTATACTATAACTCTTACATCAACAACTATTTTACCCCTTTTTCAAATTCCCATATCTTTCACGCCAAGTTCACACGAGGGTCACATATACCTTTTATAGTATACGTATCGGAGCTGTTCCTCCCTAATTTATAAGACATTCCCCAGTGTCTTGAACAGCTTTCCATCCCTAATTAAATTGACATAAATTGTCCCCTTCCTTGACCATCCTATATGTGATGGTCTTATTTTTTTACTCTCTCTTTCTTCTTACTTAAAACTCCCTCTCTCTTTCACTCTATGTTCACATCTAGGTCACATCTATCTTTTATAGTATATGTATCGAAGCTGTTCCTCCCTAAT
>NZ_ALBR01000073.1:0-111695 GCF_002081505.1 Bacillus sp. CDB3
TTTTTTTATTTTCTTATCCCTATCTCTCAGCAGAAATGCCTGTTTCACAAATCTATAAAAACAACATTATTCACGGTGTCTTCGTATACGGCGGCTTATTAAAGGTATTGGCAAAAGAAAGTATTATTCGTTTCTTTAAACATTTTGGACCGGTAATGGCAATTGGATTTAGTACATCTAGCTCTAATGTATCTCTTCCATTTGCTATGAAAACCGCACAAGAAAAACTTGGAGTTCCAAAAGCGATAAGCTCTTTTGTACAACCACTAGGTGCAACGATTAATATGGATGGTACTGCCATTATGCAGGGTGTCGCGACTGTATTTATCGCTCAAGTATACGGGGTTGAACTTACATTACCGCAATTAGCTATGGTCGTATTAACTGCAGTACTCGCTAGTATCGGTACTGCAGGTGTACCAGGTGTTGGACTAGTAATGCTTACGATGGTTTTAAATCAAGTAAATCTACCAGTAGAATGTATTGCTTTAATTATTGGTATCGACCGTATTCTTGATATGTCGAGAACAGCTGTAAATATTTCTGGCGATGCAATTTGCGCAATGATTGTTTCAAAATCAGAAGAAAAATATAATACGGATCAATCTGCAGCATCTTAAGTCAAAAAAGGAGTGAAATGATTCACTCCTTTTTTGACTTGCTTCCTTTTTTCGAACGATATTCTTTTCCTTTGTTATCATTACCTGTTTCAAATTCAGTGCTGAACTCCTGCTGGAATTGCCCTGATTTTGGTGAACCTTGATTTCCACTTCCTTGACTACCATTACGATTCGTCATATTTCCCCCTCCTTCCTTTATTAGTAGTATGGTACATATTTTCTTTTTTATAATCTTTTATACACGAAAGAAGACCTCCCTATACAAGGAAGGTCTTCTTCGTCATTACGTAAGCGTTTTCTTACTTATAATTATTTAAATAAGTTTTTTAGAAATAGATATCATTACATTCATTTCGTCTTCTGAAAGTGCGGAGAATCTTTCTTGTAAATATTTCTTTTTCTCACCTTCCATTTTCGCCACTAAATCTTTCCCTTGTTCTGTAATCTCTAAATATACAACTCGGCGATCTGACGTAGAACGTGAACGAGTGACAAAACCTTTATTAATTAATTTTTCTGTAACGGCTGTAATATGACTATTCGACACATTTAACTCATTCGCTACACGTGATACCATCTCTTTATTCGTGCGATTCAATATTCTAAGGACGATGAACTCATTCCACGGTATGTAACCACCAAATATTTTTCCAAGATCATTACGCAACGTGCGAAACATAGCAAAAACATTTGTCGATAGTTCTTCCATTAATTGCTCTCGATTTTGAGACAAATTTGACAGCCCCTTTTATTTCATTTAGTTAAATAAAAACCTTATTAATAATTTTACATGAAATCTTACTTTTTGTCACCTTATTTTCCCATAATCCGTAGTTTTTTAACAGATATTTCATGGTACAATGAAATTAATTTTCCAGAAAAAGGAGTTGGGATAATGAGTGAAGAAGACAAACTTTCTAATCTCAGTCTAATAGATAAGACTATTATTATTAGTGTTGTTATTCTTATTCTCACTATATTCTTTGCATTTATATTCTTTGTATATGTAGGAATCTTTCAAATTACAGGTATAGAATATTCATCAAGAACAGCTCTCCTACTCTTTTTTTTACTTATTCTTTTATTAGATGGTATTACATATTTTATATTCATTTTCTTTAAAGCGCTCCTACATCCAATGATGACAAGTATGCCCAATTGGCTCTCAATTGCTCTTCTCTCCATTATTGAAATTACACTAGATTGGTTCGTCATTCATACTGCCGACGACTGGATAGAGAGCATACAAATGTCAAATACAGCTGAACTATGTGTCGCACTATTTCTTTTCATACTAAATAAATTATTAAGCGATAAGAAAGAGTAAGAATACAAGCTTTTCTATATAAAAATTGGTACAATGAAAGCAAATCATACTAAAGAGGTGTTACTTATGAACTTACAGCAATGGGCTGATAAAGGCATGTCCTTTGATACATATGTGAATGAAATGAAAGTAAACCAATACGAGCTACTACACATTTACAGTAACTTTTTAATTCCAAATGAATTACTTCCAGTTTTAGAAGAACGTCAAAATGATGGCTGGCGCGTTATCGTACTAACAGCTGACTGGTGCGGCGACGCTCTTTTATGTGTACCTGTTATGAAACGAATTTCTGAAGTTGCAAATATCGATATGCGATTATTAATTCGTGATGAAAACCTAGAATTAATGGATCAATATTTAACAAATGGAACAGCACGTGCGATTCCAATCTTTATTTTCATTGATAAAGACGGAAATGAACAAGCCGTCTTTGGACCACGCGCTCCAAAAGTGCAAGAATTAGTAACTTCTATGCGTGCTACATTGCCAGAAAAAGAAGATCCAACATTCGAGGAAAAACAAAAAGAAATGTATGCTAATTTCCGTGCTACCTTAGCTGATGATACTTCTCTTTGGGAACATGTAATGGAAAGCATGATTGAAAAAGTAGTAAAATAAAAAGCATGCCGAATTCGGCATGTTTTTTATTTTACAAAATTATAATCCTTTTTTCTGAGAATATGCAGCATCTACGCACTCTGCTAAACGTTCCATTTCACCCATGTATATTCCACGTGTCATCCACCCAGTCAACTTGTACATAATCTTATATAAAAAATTCTTCGGTTCAAATTCTACGATTAAAGTAATCGATGTACCTTCTTCATCCTCTTCTAACATATAAGTTACAGCTGTATAACCTTGCTTCATCTCACATCCAACTGAAACGATATAAGGTGCTTCACACTCTAAAATTTCCGCCTCAAACTCATATATTTTCTTACCCATCTTTTGCACAGATACATATTTATCACCTTCACGGGGATTGTTTATATCTACATTTGGAGGATACCTATTTTCTACCATAAAGGTACTCCATTCCATTATTTTCTCATCATTATTTACATAATCAAACACAACATCAATTGGTGCTGGAATTACTATTTCTATTGCAAAACTCACTAAACTGCTCCTCTCAAATACCCTATAAATTTTATTTATATTAATATAACAAAATCATTATGTCATATTTTACATAGTGAAATACAAGTAAATGAGAGCAAAAATTTTATTTTCTCCTGCTATAAAAGAAATACCCTATAGAATAGACCTTTTTCAAGCGTCTAATCTATAGGGTATTTCCGATAATTTATTCTTACATAAGGAAGAAATAGAATACCGCTGCTAAAATGAAACGATAATAAGCGAACGGTGTTAGTTTTACACGAGCTAATAATTTTAAGAATGAAACAATTGCAAGCATCGCAACAACAAATGCTGTAATAAATCCAGTTGCAAATAATGGTATATCAGCCGTGCTTAAAATATCCCAGCTTTTAATTAAATCTAATCCACTTGCAGCTACCATCATTGGCACTGCTAAAATAAACGTATATTCCGCTGCCGCTGTATGTGAAACACGAGCTAGCAAACCACCACTTATTGTAGATCCAGAACGAGAAAATCCTGGCCAAAGTGCTAAACATTGGAACATCCCGATTGTAAATGCTTGCTTATATGTGATTTCATCTAACGTTCTCGCTGTACTTGGTTTTGAAAACTTCTCAGCAACAATCATTAAAATACCACCAGCTACTAAGCTAATAACAACCGGTCCTGGACCGAATAAAACTTCTTTAATTGCACTATGGAATAATACACCAAGAATTCCGGCAGGAATCATCCCGATAATAATATGTAATAAATTTAACGATGGTCCATCTGTTACTTTCCCTATTCCGACTAATGACCATAAACGCTTCCAAAATATAACAACAACTGCTAAAATCGATCCCAATTGGATAACAACTTCGAAAACTTTCGCTCTCTCATCGTCAAATCCAAGTAAATGACCTGTTAAAATCATATGTCCTGTTGATGAAACTGGTAAAAACTCTGTTAAACCTTCAACAGCACCCATAATTATTCCAATTAACCAATCAGCCACAAGTAGTGCCTCCTTAATAACGAATATGTAATTTTTTCACACCTTATCATAATACCTTATCCCTTTTCAAAGTGCATCCTTTTTTATTGATTTCATTTGTTGTATACGCGTATTTCTTTTCTATTTTTTGATTAAATTGTATGATAATAAGAGTTTGTTTTTTATGTTGAAAGGGGATTTTATGAAAGAAACTACTTCATTCTCACAAAAGTTAAAGCAATTTGTCTTACTCTTTTTCCCGATTTTTGTAACGCAAATGTCATTATTTGCGATGAGCTTTTTTGATACGACGATGTCAGGACATGCAAGTCCTACTGATTTAGCAGGTGTTGCTATCGGAACGAGTATATGGCTTCCAGTTAGTACGGGATTAACAGGAATTTTAATGGCTACTACTCCTATTGTTGCACAACTGATTGGATCAAAGAAAAAAGAGGATGTTCCCCACGTTGTTATACAAGCAGTTTATTTAGCAATTTGTGCTAGTTTCGTTGTCATCCTTATCGGTTTCTTCGTTGTTTCACCTATTTTAAACGGCATGCACTTAGAAGAACCTGTAGAACGTATTGCTGCACAATTTTTAAGTATTATCGCAATTGGAATTATCCCTTTATTTACTTACACTGTCTTACGTGGATTTATTGATGCATTAGGAAAAACTCGAACAACGATGATTATTACATTACTATCATTACCAATTAACGTCGTATTAAATTACTTATTAATTTTTGGGAACTTCGGTTTCCCTAAACTCGGCGGTGTCGGTGCGGCAATCGCTTCTACAGCAACATATTGGTGCATTTTAATTATTACAGTCATTATTATTCGGACGAAAGAGCCTTTCGCATCATTTAATATCTTTAAACAGTTATACCGCCCTTCTCTTGCAAGTTGGAATACATTTTTAAAACTTGGCGTCCCTATCGGATTTGCTATCTTTTTTGAAACGAGTATTTTCGCTGCAGTAACACTTATGATGAGTAATTTTAGTACAACAACTATTGCAGCACATCAAGCAGCTATGAACTTTGCTTCCTTGTTATATATGACTCCGCTCAGTTTAGCAATGGCAATGACGATTGCAGTTGGATTTGAAGTTGGTGCAAAACGATACAATAATGCAAAACACTATGGATTTATCGGGATTGGGTTAGCCCTTGCATTCGCTCTTTTGTATTCAATTCTTCTTTATTTCTTTGATGATGAAATTGCTTCTATTTATACGACAGATGCAAAAGTTCATCATTTAGCAAAAGAATTTCTTATATTCGCGATTTTATTTCAAATTTCAGATGCGATTGCAACTCCAGTACAAGGAGCGTTGCGTGGTTATAAAGACGTAAATGTTGCCTTAATTATGACATTGATCGCTTATTGGGTGATAGGCCTACCTCTTGGTTACATATTAGCAACTTATACTGACTGGGCCGCAAAAGGTTATTGGATCGGTCTTATTATCGGTCTGGCATTTGGTGCAAGCTTCCTACTTATCCGTCTCTTTCAAGTACAAAGAAAATATACAACACAAAACAGTCGCTAATGTTATAGCGGCTGTTTTCTTCATGCATATTTTTTCTTGTAACGTGTAACATAATGAAAAAGAAAGGTGGGTACATATGGACGAAAAACAAAAGAAACAATCATTCGATGAAGAATTCGCACCTGAAATTTCACCTGGATACAGGCAAGATGTACATAAGCCACCTAAATATAAAAACACCTCTTTTTTAATGGGCATTACCATTTTCGCAGCTGTATTACTCGTACTCATTATTTTCGTCTATTTTTAATGAAAGGTGGCTTATTATATGAAGAAACAAGAATCTGATCGTTCAAAAAGAACTGTTAAAACAGAAAAAGGATATGCAGGAGATTCTGTTCATACACTAAAACAAGTGGAGCAAGGAAACTTATACATTGCTCAAAAAGAACTTGGGCAACAAAATGAAAATCTTTAAAGTCCCTCTTCTACTAGAGGGTTTTTTATTGTACATACTGCTTTTGCTCCAGCACCATAAATATATTATTAACCTTTACAATTTTCATGTCATAATTTAATTTAATTTCATTTCACTTCTCTTATCATTTTCAGTACCAGTAACGTACGCTACAGCATGATAGCAAAAACTCTCATCTGTCACTTCACGTATCTCCTCGTTTGTAAATTTATACTCTAAATTCCGAAAACGATTTGGATAATAATTTTTCATTAATTGTTCATGCCCTCTATTTACAAATAGCTCTTCGCTTTTTATCTTCACATCTTCTTTATTATCAAACTCAAACACTGATAGTTGTGCTGTCACAAAGTGTTCTCCTATCATTTTCATTTCTTTATCAGTTAAAATTTCTATACCCTTGTTCTTTATTTCCTGATTTAACTCGTACTGATCTATCGATTTAAAGGTAGCAAAAACCGTCTCTTTATATGACTAAAACAAACCAAAAGCGATACATATAAAAATGATTACTATTCTTTTCTTCGTAATACACACCAACATTCCTTCAAATTATAATTATAGATTACCACAAAGAAAGAAGATTCTGATATTATAAAGTGGAATAATTTAACTTTTACTTAGAGATGAGGAGTGACTATGAACTATTACAAGCAATATATAAAACAAGCCCTGCCTGACCTTTCTATACATTCATATAGGCAAAATGAAGAAGGCTGGGATAATATAGCGGTTATTATAAATGACGATTTACTCTTTCGTTTCCCGCGAAGACTTGAATATGCAAACCGAATTCCGTTAGAAAAAGAACTATGCACCATTCTTTCTCATTCATTACAAAGAATCGAAATTCCTAAGTATCACCTATTGTATAAGAATGATTGTGATACTGTTCCATTTTGTAGCTATTATCCTCTCATTCATGGTAAACCGTTAAAAACTGAAATAGTTGCCAAGTTAGAGAAAAAAGAACTTGAAGTAATTATTACACAATTAGCCACTTTCCTTGCGACTTTACATAGTATTCCTTTAAAACGTGTTGAAACGCTAGGATTCCCTATCGAAAAAACACTTACCTACTGGACAGAGCTACAAACAAAATTAAATCAATATCTTACTAACAGTTTTACTTCATTACAGAAATCAGCCTTAAATAGTTTATTCGAAAATTTCTTTGCCAATATAGCTAAATCTACCTTTCAAAATACAATCATTCATGCTGACTTTACACATCATCACATTTTATTTAACAACCAAAGCAAAACCATTTCAGGTGTTATCGATTTTGGAGATGCCCAAATTGGCGATCCCGCTTTTGATTTTGCTGGACTATATTATGATTTCGGTCATGAGTTTACTACATCTGTATATGAACAATACAGTGTACTTGTTTCTCACCACGATCCATTACTCATTCACCGCATCACTACCTTTTATCAATACAGCCCTTTACTACATAACCTTATTTATAACATTGAGACAAATAACGAAATAGAATTAAACAAGAGTAAAGAACAATTGAAAGCAATATTACAGGGACGAGATTAAATTCTCTCCCTATATTCTCTCTCTTCATACATCATTAACTTTTTATCCATTTCAACAATAACTTTATACAATTGAAACGCCTGTAAAATTTGCAGTTGAATTCCAAAAGGAGCATTCTGTTCTTTTAACCATTGAAATACTTTCGTTTCATCTTTCATTGATTATTCCTCCCTTTATCCCGCTATTTGCCGGGCAGTAAGACCCCCACTGATTAAAGTTTCACTTTATTAAAATCTGCTACAAATATACCGTAAATGATGAAAAGCTTTTCATGTCAATAATAAAAAGGATGCAAAATGCATCCTTTAATGTACGATATTTTTCTTCTGCAACATTTCCTCTTTTGCCTCTTCCACTTGGCATTCACTACGAAAGGCACAGCTCATGCACTCAGAACGAAAATTTCGCTCTGTGTAGTGCTCAGGTTGTTGCAGCATTTCTTTCATTCTAAATAAATCATCCATTCCAGTTATAATATCTTCTTGTTTTGGAATGTACTCATACTTAGTTCCTTCTATTAAATTAATAACTTCTATTCTTCCTGGAAGAATGCCGAAAGCTTTATAACTAAACACAGTCATTAGCTTCTGACAAAGAGCAAGCATTTCTTCATTCGCGTCGACAACATACTTTTTAATTACAAATGATTGTTTGCCCCACTCACCAACTTCAAATGTCAATGAAATATGAACACCTAACTCTTCCATATATGTTTGAAACTTCTCATATAAAAATAACGGCGGTGCCTGACTCTCATCTCGTTCAACAAACTGTAATAAGTGATCTGTTAACTTCGCTAAAACAATATAGTACTCTGCTTTGGAAGCAAACATATTAACCCTTACTTTTTTCCAATATTTCTCTATTAATATTAAAAGTAAAATTTTCGTTTGTTGGCCCGCTGGTAGTGTGTAATACTCCTTAATAATTTGATTCACAATCATTTGTGCTATTTGTTGCCATTCAAATGAAGATGGTTCTCTTCTTTTTATATGACGGAAATAAAATTTATGTGGACAACGCATAAAATCATATAAATGATAATCTGTCATCGTTTTAATTGAGATTCTCTCATGCAATTGCTCTTCATCTCCCTTCTGCCATTAAGAAAGGTGTTTTACAAATTCAGCTCCAAACTGTAAACATTTCTCTACATCTTCATCTTCTGGCGTCAATTCTACTTTTAGTCCTTCTAACACAACTGCTGCCCCGCGCTCCTGCAGCTTTTCTATTAAAATATCAACCGCTACACCGTATTTCGGATAAGCCGAGTCACAAGAACCGAATGCTGCTGCTTTTTTACCAGTTAAGTTAATCGCATCCATTGCATCATAAAAATCTAAGAAATCATCAGGAAGGTCACCGTCTCCCCAAGTATAAGCTCCTAAAATAATACCGTCATATTGTTCTAATATAGAAGCTTCTGGTGTATCCATAATATCAATGACTTCAATCTCATTTTCTGTTTCACGAATCGCACCCGCAATATGATCGGCCATTTCCTCTGTATTTCCACTCATACTTGCATAAATCATTATTAACTTACTCAACTGAATCTCTCCCTTTACTATGTATCGCTTTTTCTGTTTGACTTGTATTCTTCTCGCCTACATATTCAGAACGAATTACATTTCGTTGCCACTCAATATGCTTATCGACATCTTTATTTTTATTTTCTAATCCCCTTCGTAAAAGGTGAAATGTTTTTCTCATTAAAATTCCTCATCTATCTAACTGATAATAATTATCAATTTCATCTACACACTTAGATTAATTGAAATTGATAATCAAAGTCAATAACTATTTTTAAAAAAATAGTTAAAATGTACAAGCTTGTCCGTTAGCTATTCATATACTATAAATGAGCATAGTTCTTTCTCAGCCCTCTCTGACGGAAAGAAATAGAAGCAACTGCGATAGAGCGCAGTTGCCTTTTTTTATTCTTTATACGTTTCTAGTAACCTTATAGTTGTCTCTAAAAATAGTTCAACTCCATAAATTAGGGCTGATTCATCCACATCAAATTTCGGATGGTGATGAGGATAACAAGTATTGATACTTTTATTTCCCGTCCCTATTTTAATGAAACAACCAGGTGCTTTTCTTAAATATGCTGAAAAATCTTCTCCTCCCATAGAAGGTTCAAGATGCACAATACGCTGATTTCCGAACAATTTCATCGCACTTTCTTCTACTATTTTCGTAATGTACTCATTATTAATAACTGGATCATATCCGTAACGATACGTATATGTATAATCCCCTCCATGAGCTTCTGTAATTCCTTTCACAATTTGCTCAACTTTCTCTTTTGCTTCCTCTCTTAATGTTTGATTAAAAGATCGAACAGTTCCCATTAAAGTTGCTCCATTTGGAATAATATTATCCGCCATTCCCCCATGAAATTGTGTAACTGAAACTACCCTTTGCATAAAAGCACTTGTATTTCTTGATACGATATGCTGTAAGTTTGTAACAATTTGTGCTCCAATAGCAATAGGATCTACCGTTTCTTCCGGCCGCGCCGCATGCCCTCCTTTTCCGTTAATTTCAACTGTAAACACGTCTGGTGCTGCCATCATCGGCCCATACACAATTCCAATCTTTCCGCTTTCCAATCCAGACATAACATGTAAACCTATTACATAATCAACACCATCCATAACACCTGCCTCAACCATTTCTTGTCCACCGCCAGGATATACTTCTTCTGCATGCTGAAAAAACAGACGAATTTCGCCTACAAACTCTTCCTTTATATTTGCTATCGTCTCTGCGACACTTAACAAAATAGCAGCATGTGCATCATGCCCACATGCGTGCATGATACCTTTATTGACCGATGCATAGGACTTTAGTGTCTCTTCTTGAATTGGTAATGCGTCTATATCCGCTCGAATAGCAACTACTTTTCCTTTTTGCACGCTCCTTTTAATTGCTAGTACACTATACTTAGTCGGTCTTGTTACTTCAAAATAAGAAAATGAACATAATGTATCATATATAAATTGCGAAGTTTCTTTTTCATGAAATGATAATTCTGGATATTTATGAAAATGCCGTCTCCATTTAATAATGTTTTCTTCTGAAATAAGATCCTTCCACACGCTCTTCACCAGAAATTCCTCCTTTTAAGAAACTTTAGCAATTCATAAATTAACTATGAAAAATTTAAAGATACAAACAAATATTGCATTTCTATACATTCTCCCAGGCCACTTTTATACATTCACACAATCTACTTTCTATTTACATGTCAAACCCATTACAAATTCATGCTGAATGTAATATAATTGCTAAGTTAGGGATTTTCTTTTTTAGTATTTAGTGCTAATATCAGAAAAGAGCCTTTTGTCTTATTTTTACCTAAAATGTGGAATTTTGTTTTTTTCACAATAATGTAGGACATGATACCTACAAAGAGCTATTATTTCATTAAGAGAGGGAAAGACATGGAAAGATTAAAAGAGATATGGTCTCGACCACTCACACAATGGGTTGCAAAGACGGTTTATTACCTTGCAATTTTATTTGCATTACTTTGGTTGTATGGATTCCATGATACAAACACAAGTACATTTATTTACAATGAATTCTAGGGTGGGAACGTTATGAAGTTATTAGAACAAATTGAAAAGTGGGCTGCAGAAACGCCTGATCAAACCGCTTTTGTTTGGCGAGATGCGAAAATTACGTACAAACAATTAAAGGAAGATTCTGATGCGTTAGCACATTGGATTTCTTCTGAGTATCCAGATGATCGTTCACCAATTATGGTGTATGGCCATATGCAACCTGAAATGATTATTAACTTTTTAGGATGTGTAAAAGCTGGACATGCTTACATTCCTGTAGATTTATCTATCCCAGCTGATCGTGTACAACGTATCGCTGAAAATTCTGGTGCGAAATTACTTTTATCAGAAACAGAAGTAACTGTAACTGATTTACCAGTTCGCATTGTAAGTGAAGACAACTTAAAAGATATTTTCTTTACTCATAAAGGGAACATTCCAAATCCTGAACATGCGGTAAAAGGTGATGAGAACTTCTACATTATTTACACATCAGGAAGTACAGGTAATCCGAAAGGGGTTCAGATTACTTATAACTGCCTTGTTAGCTTTACAAAATGGGCTGTAGAAGATTTCAACTTACAAACAGGGCAAGTATTCTTAAACCAAGCACCTTTCTCATTTGATTTATCTGTAATGGATATTTACCCATCATTAGTAACAGGTGGTACACTTTGGGCAATCGATAAAGATATGATTGCACGTCCAAAAGACTTGTTTGCTTCTTTAGAGCAATCGGATATTCAAGTATGGACTTCGACACCATCTTTCGCTGAAATGTGTTTAATGGAAGCATCTTTCTCTGAGAGTATGCTACCAAACATGAAAACATTCTTATTCTGCGGTGAAGTGTTACCAAATGAAGTAGCTAGAAAATTAATTGAGCGTTTCCCGAAAGCAACAATTATGAATACGTACGGTCCAACAGAAGCTACTGTCGCTGTAACGGGTATTCACGTTACAGCAGAAGTGCTTGATCAATACAAATCACTTCCAGTTGGCTACTGTAAATCAGACTGTCGCCTTCTTATTATGAAAGAAGATGGCACAATCGCACCTGATGGTGAAAAAGGTGAGATCGTAATTGTCGGTCCAAGCGTAAGCGTTGGATATTTAGGAAGCCCTGAATTAACAGAAAAAGCATTTACTATAATTGACGGTGAGCGCGCCTATAAAACAGGCGATGCTGGCTATGTTGAAAATGGTCTTCTATTCTATAATGGTCGTCTTGATTTCCAAATTAAGCTGCATGGTTATCGAATGGAATTAGAAGAAATTGAGCATCATCTTCGTGCGTGTTCTTACGTAGAAGGAGCAGTTATTGTTCCAATTAAAAAAGGTGAAAAATACGATTATTTATTAGCGGTTGTTGTTCCTGGAGAGCATTCGTTTGAAAAAGAATTCAAATTAACATCTGCAATCAAAAAAGAACTCAATGAGCGTTTACCAAACTACATGATTCCACGTAAATTCATGTATCAATCTTCTATTCCAATGACACCAAATGGAAAGGTAGATCGCAAAAAATTATTGAGTGAGGTTACAGCATGACCGCATATGGATCATTTTATTTTTTCGCTATAGTGGGCATTTTATTAATACCTACTATCATAGCTGGATTAAAAGGTAAAATGTTGCGTAAATATAATGCCGTTTTAACATTAGTAATGATTGCTATTATCTTCTCTGATAAACCGAAGCAAGCAATGATGTTAGCTGCATTTATTATTTGGCAATACGCCCTTATTAAAGGCTATTTACTTTTAAGAAAACAAAATAATAGTACATTCACGTTTTGTATAGCTGTTATTTTATCAATTTTGCCACTTATTTTGGCAAAAATCGCACCGTTTGCATCATTTTTACCTGAGTTGAAACTTGTTGTTTTTCTAGGTATATCTTACGTAACATTTAGAGCAGTTCAAATGGTATTTGAAGTTCGTGATGGTTTAATTAAAGAACTTTCTTTCTTTAACTTCTGGGAATTCGTTTTATTCTTCCCTGCGATTTCAACAGGACCTATCGATCGTTACCGAAGATTCCAAAAAGATATTCAAAAGCCACCTAGCGCTGAAGAATATCAAAACTTACTATATACAGGACTAAATCGTATTTTCCAAGGTTTCTTGTATAAATTTATTATTGCTTACTTAATAAAGCAATATTTTATGGATCCAGCATTCGCTCAACACGATACAATCTTTTCAAATATGATTTATATGTATAGCTATAGCTTATATCTATTCTTCGATTTTGCTGGTTATAGCTCATTTGTAATTGGTGTAAGTTATATGATGGGAATTAAAACGCCAGAAAACTTTAATAAGCCATTCCTTAGTCGTAACATTAAAGACTTCTGGAACCGCTGGCACATGAGTTTATCATTCTGGTTCCGTGATTTTATTTACATGCGTTTCGTCTTTTTTGCAACGAAGAAAAAGTTAATTAAAAACCGCTACACAATTTCGTATATCGGTGCATTTTTAAACTTTTTCATCATGGGAATTTGGCACATCCAAGGAAGCGCTGTTGCTCAGTATATTATTTACGGTCTATATCATGCCGCACTGTTTATTTTATTCGATATTTTCGAACGAAAAAACAAGAAGCATAAGTTTTGGCCAAATAATAAATTTACACGCGTCCTTGCGATTGTAATTACGTTCCACGTTGTATGTTTCGGTTTCCTAATTTTCTCTGGACACCTTAACAGATACTTTTAATGCACTCTTCTTATTCCATTAAGAAGTTGCACATATAATATATTCGGATATAAAGGAGATTTTAAAAATGGCAGAATTCAAAGAGCAAGTATTAGATATTTTAGAAGAAGTATGTGAAAACGATATTGTGAAAGAAAACTTAGATGTTCAATTATTTGAAGAAGGTATTCTTGATTCTTTCGCTGTAGTATCTTTATTAGTTGAATTCCAAGAGCGTTTAGATATTGAAGTTTCTATTTCTGATTTTGACCGTGATGAGTGGGCTACACCAAATATGGTTATTAAGAAGTTGGAAGACATCCGATGAACAAAGCAAAATTTGGTCCGATGCTTTTAGCATTGGCCCTTTTTGCTGTATTCTTACTTATTCCAACGCGCTTCCTACTTCCACTTTTAAGTGATGAAAAAGTAGAACAAGCTGCGACTTCTTTAAAAGAAGAAAAGATTCAAAGTATGATTTTACAGCAAAAGATGTTAGCAGACCCGAAATATCTTCCGATGTACGGTTCATCGGAATTCGCACGTATGGATGCTTTCCATCCATCGAATTATTTCAAAGTAAAGCCTGAAGGATTCACACCATTCCTGCTTGGACGCGGCGGAACACAAGACCTTGTACATGTATTAAACTTAGCATCGACAATGGATCAATTGAAAGATAAAAAAATGATATTCGTTCTTTCTCCGCAATGGTTTGTACCACAAGGTATTGATGAAACGCACTTTGCACCTAACTTTTCAAAACAACAAGGTTACCACTTCATTTTCAACGATGATTTAAAACCTGAAATGAAAAAACAAATTGCGAAGCGTTTATTAAACTTTGAGATTGTTAAAAAAGAAACTTTACTAAAAATTTCGCTTGAAGGTATCGCCTACGATGATACAAAGTATAAAGTAAAAGCACTTGCTGCTAAGCCTTTCGCTTATATTTATCGTAACATTTTAGATCGTAAAGATTTATTTACAGCAATGTTTGATATTAAGCCGCATAAAGAAACGCTTGATCCATCATTGAAACAAATGAACTGGGAAGAAGCTCGTAAGCATGCTGATCAAACAGGTGCAGTAGAATCAGGCTCTAACGAATACGGTATCGAAGATGATTACTTCAATAGCAAAATTAAGAAGAAATTAAAGCAACGTGAAGGTTACTTAAAAAATGATGCTTATGACCAATCACCAGAGTATGAAGATTTACAAATTGTACTTGATTTATTAAAACAATCTGGTGCAAAACCACTCTTCATTTCTGTTCCTGTAAAAGGTCCTTGGTATGATTACGCTGGCTTCCCGAAAGAAAAACGCGAATTATACTACAATAAAGTTCATGAGCAAATTAAGAAAGCTGGCTATCCAATTGCTGACTTCTCAAATCATGAATATGATAAGTACTTCTTAAAAGATCATATGCACTTAGGTTGGAAAGGCTGGGTTTACATCGACGAAGCTATCCAACAATTTTATAAAGCAAACTAACGAAAAGACCGCTTGAATTATTCAAGTGGTCTTTTTCTATATACATTTTGTAATTGTTCGATTACATTCTCCGCTTCATTCATGACACGTTTCACTACGTGCTGAGCTGATTCCGTTCGTGCTAATGATGATGCTTGTCCCGCCCAAAGCGACATATACTCTTCCTTATTTTGCTTCGCTGCTTCTTGGCGTATTTTAGAAGTTAATACGTTTTGCACTGGATACATCGGTAAATTCTCTTCTCTTCCCTCATGCTTCTCAATAAATTCATTACGAATACCCCGTGCATATTTCCCGGAAAACGCACGGGTTACAGTTGTACTTGTATCTGTACTATGTAAAATCGCTTCTTTATACACATCATGCGTAATACTTTCTTCACTCGTTAAAAAGGCTGATCCCATTTGAACAGCTTCTGCCCCTAATGCAAATGCCGCAACAAGCCCTTGCCCATTCATTACACCACCTGCTGCGACAATCGGGATATGAGGTACTTCTGCTACTAATTGCGGAATTAACGCAAACGTACCAATCATAGCATCACGTTCTTTCCCAATAAACGTTCCTCTATGCCCTCCTGCCTCACTACCTTGCCCGACGATAATATCTACGCCTAACTCGGCGAGTACTTTCGCTTCTGCTACATGGGTAGCTGTACCGACAACTTTTATTCCTCTTCTTTTTAATTCATCTATTTCTTCTTTTTCTAACGTTTGAAATGCAAAGCTAACGACCGGTACTTTTTCCTCTAATAATACTTGTAATTGCGCTGCATAGCTTTTCGGCAGCTTTAGCGCCTGTTCTCCCTCTATACCTAGTTCTCTATTCACCGATTCAAGTAATACGTTCGCCTCTTTTACCTTTTCTTTTTCTATCTTTACCTCTTTTGTTAAAAGTAAATTAACACCAAATGGTTTATCTGTTAACTCCCTTATCTTATAAATAGCTTCACGAATTTGTTCTGGGCTCATATAGCCAGCTCCAAGCGTACCTAATCCTCCTCCATTACTTACAGCTGCAACGAGCTCTGGCGTTGTAATAGCACCTGCCATCCCAGCTTGAATGATAGGATTCTTCACTTGTAATATTTCTGTAACTCGGCTTGTAAACATCATTTTCCCTCCTACTCTCCTTATACCTTCTTTATGTGGCATGTTTTCCCCTGCTTTTGCAAGGATTGAACCCTCACCGCTCGAATATATTGAAAGAGAAGGAGGGAATACAATGATTTATCCAAATGCATTAAAACACGGTGACACTGTAATGGTTATCGCCCCATCAGGCCCACCAACGCCCGAAAATGTTTTAAAAGGTGTGAAAGTACTACAAGAGATGGGATTATCCGTATTAATTGGAAAGAGTGTTTATGAGAAGTATGGCTATTTAGCTGGAAGTGATCAAGTTCGTCTTGATGATATACATGAAGCATTTGCAAATACTAAGGTCAAAGCGATTTTCTGTGCACGGGGTGGTTACGGAAGCGCTCGCCTTCTCCCTTACATTCAATATGAAATCATTCAACAGAATCCAAAGATTTTTTGGGGATATAGCGATATTACGGCTTTGCATACTGCCTTTTCACGTTATGCGGAGCTGGTTACTTTTCATGGTCCAATGATTGAAGAATTAGGAAAAGGTATAGATTCTTTCTCTTTATCTTCTTTCAATCAACTCTTCCATCCGTATTCATCTATCTTATATGCATCAGAATGTATCGTACCTACCTCTCCATGTACAGTTACAGGCACATTAGTTGGAGGGAATTTAACTGTGTTAACAAGTATAATTGGCTCGCCCTATGAGATAACTACGGCAAATAAACTTTTATTGCTTGAAGATATTGGTGAAGAACCTTATCGCATTGACCGGATGTTAAATCAACTACTTTTATCTGGACAGTTTAATGAATGCAGTGGCGTTATTTTCACAAGTTGTCACGACTGCACCCCTTCTAAACCATCCCAATCATTGCAAACAATATTATATGAATATTTCACACCATATAATATACCTGTGCTATTCGGTTTACCAATCGGACATATAAGCCCAAATATTGGTATTCCCCTCGGAGCTACAGCAACAATAAATACAAATAACAAAACTGTTTCTATTTCTTCTGGTATAGCCACTCCATGTTCAAATTAAAAAGGAAAAGCTGCTAAGCTTTTCCTTTTCAGGCTGTGGAGAAAGTCTTCTCCACAGCCTGTTTTTGTGTCTGAACCTCTTTTTATGTGTCAACACTGATAAAAAAGAGGAAAAGGAGAGATTTCTTATGATGGGTGCTTTAAAAAATCATCGCGATGAACGTGTATCTGTTTCTGTAGAAGAGTTAGTTCCACAAGATCATTTCCTTCGTGCGATTGAAGCGACAATTCGTTTTGATTTTATTGAGGAGAAGTTACGCCCTTATTACTGTGAAAACAATGGACGTCCGTCAATCCATCCTATCGTTTTATTCAAAATGATGTTTATTGGATATTTTTATGGTATTCGTTCTGAGCGTCAATTGGAAAAGGAGATTAAAACGAATATCGCCTACCGTTGGTTTTTAGGGTTTTCTCTATCAGATACTATTCCAGATCATTCTACAATCAGTTGGAATCGCCGTACCCGTTTTATTCATACAAATATTTTCGAAGAAATTTTTGATGAGATTGTGAGGCAAGCGACGGAGAACCGGATGGTGGGAGGACGTGCACTGATGACAGATTCTACACATATTAAGGCCAATGCTAATAAAAATAAATTTGTACATAAATATAAAAAAGAAAAGGCAAAGTTTTATATAGATGAACTAGAAGCTGCGGTAATCGAAGATCGTGAGGTACACGGAAAAAAGAATTAAAACCTAGAAAGGAAAGTGATACCCCTACTAAAAAAACTCGTATAAGCACTACGGATCCAGATAGTGGATTTTTAATGAGAGATGGAAAACCGAACGGTTTTCATTTCTTAGATCATCGTACAACTGATGCGAAGTACAATATCATTACAGATACCTATATAACGGCTGGAAATATGGCAGATTCCGAGCCGTATTTAGCACGTCTACAAGCTCAAATTAATAAATTCGGATTTAAGGTGGAAGCTGTAGCTCTTGATGCAGGCTATTTTACAGGTTATATCTGTAAGAAATTATCAGAAAGAAATATATTTATGGTGATGGGGTATCGCCGATTTGGAAAGCGAAATAAAGAAGTACCGAAAAGCCAATTTAAATATGTAGAAGAAATGAATGCATTTGCTTGTCCGATGGGATGTATTTTAGAGTATGCGACAACGGATCGCGAAGGATATCGTCAATATAAATCGAATCCAGAAGACTGCGCTGTTTGTCCGCTACGTGAGGTGTGCTTTTCAAAGAAACAGAAACAAAAAGTTATCACTCATCATGTATGGGAGAAATATAAAGATATCGCTAGAAAAAACAAGCTAACAGTTACAGGGAAAAAGTTGTATAAAGTACGCTGTTCAACTATAGAGCGAAGCTTTGCGGACGCCAAAGAACTCCATGGCTATCGATATGCTCGGTTTCGGGGGCTGAAGTCTGTCCAAATGCAGGCTTATCTCACCTCAGCTTGTCAAAATATGAAAAAAATAGCCCTCCATCTGACCAAAAAGGGTCTGGTGGAGGGCTATTTTTCTAAATTCTATTATTTTATGTTGTTTTCATTTGCTAAAATCAAAAAGATTTCAGAGTGTTGGGAACCCTAAAGGGTTTCCCAACACTCTGAAAAGGAAAAGCTGCTAAGCTTTTCCTTTTACTTATAATAATTAAAGATTCGTCCTGATGCTATATCTGCAATTTCTTCTGGAATAAATGTTTTACTCATATCTGTTCCAACATTTAATACAGCTGTCGCATCTTTCTCGATGCTACCAAATAATTCTTTTCCACGTATCGTAATAAGGGGTGTCCCTTCTGGCAACACATCTTTTACAAATTCCACTTGTGTAAAGAATGGAACGATCCATCTATCTTCTCCTTGGAAATGACGTAAACGAAGTGTGCCTTCTGTTGCCCCGTCCGCTGCTTCTAATGAACCAGCAACATAAAAATCAGTTGTTAAGAGCAATTCATAAAATTCCTTTTGTTTTTGTTTATTATCCCCTGCTAAAACTAGTACTTCTTCTATTTTCTTTACTGGAATTTTCTTCATATGATGCCACCCCTATTTTTAAAATGATTATACTTAGATTATACGAAATATTCTTATTTTTTTCTACATAATTCCGTAATTATTTTTTTAAAATAATTTTAAGACTTCTTCAGTCGTAACAATCTTAGCAAATTCATCATGTAAGTTTACAAGCGTCATATTGTGAATGTCCTCTGCACTATACTCTATTTCGTCTGGACCTATACGATTAAAAGTAGCCGTCGCATCGCTCACTAAATACGTTGTAAATCCTAAATTACCTGCCATCCGTGTTGTAGTCTCCACACAATGATTTGTTGTTAATCCTACAATCACTACCGTATTACATTTTTGCTCTCTTAATTGTTCTTCTAAATTTGTCCCAATGAACGCGCTATTAACGGATTTCTGGATAATTATTTCATTTGGCATTGGTTGCACTTCTTCTTTAAAGTTTACCGTTTCCGCATATTGATAAAACATCGACTGAACATCTTCTTTATTTACATGTTGAATATGAAAAACTGGTAGTTTCCTTTTTTTCCACTCTTCTAACAAACTTTTCATATTCCCTTCCGCAAAAAGGTTATTCCTCATGCCCCAGTACGGCAAGTTGAATGCTTCTTGTACATCAATGATTATAAGTGCTACTTGATTAAGCATACTATCCCCCTATTTAATTGGGCTGTAATTGAAACAGAGAACCCAGTTGCTGCGACGCGGTAATAAAACAAATATAGGCACAAAGCTCTACAATTTCTTTTTCAGTCCAATATTGTTTTAATATATGAAACATATTATCATCTATCGCCTTTCGGTCATTAACAAATGTATGCGTAAAAGTAACTGCTACACTAATTTCTTCTACCTTTTGCATACCATCAGGTCTTCCCTTTGCCATACAGTACGGACATTCATTCCCATACGCTAATGTTCGTCTCACTTGCTCCTTCAACTCTGCTGAAAGAGTTCCTTTATTGTACATTGTATCCTCTAACGCACTCCACGAATGTAATATATCCGGATTATGACCTAATAACTTTTGAAACTTTGTATCTCCTACATTTGATAATGAAATCCTCTCCATCATTTCCCCTCCTATTTCCTTCTGTTTTATTGTAAAATAAATAAAGTTCACTTTACATTTCATATGAATCTTAATTTATATTTTTACTTTACAAAAAATATCATTTTACTGGAGGTTTATTTACAAATGCAACTAGACCGTGTTGATCGAAAAATTTTAAATGAATTATATAATGATAGTCGCCTTTCGATGCGAGAATTGGCAAAGCGAGTAAACTTATCCGCTCCATCTACTGCAGAACGTGTCCGTAAACTCGAAAGTGAAGGAGTGATTCAAAAATACACAATCGATATTGATTATAAAAAAGCAGGACTTGTTTTAGATTGTATTTTAGAAATCACTTTAAAAAATGGTGATACAACACGTATGCAACAGTTTATTCAGTCTTATCCATCTGCAAGTTTTTGTTACCGAGTAACAGGAAGCTTATGCTACATTGTAAAAATTTCTGTTCCTTCACTCGTTGAACTTGAAGAATTTATCAATGATGTTTCTTCATATGCAACGACAGTTTCTCATATCGTATTATCAGAAGTAGCTCTTACCCCAGACATAGAACATATCTTCCCAGAAGAATAATTCATTTTTATTCACAAAAAGATAAAAAACCCCTTACAATAAGAATAAAAATGATATATTATGTATTAAAATACATAAAGTTCGAGAAAGGGGCACTACATTGAAAATCTGGTTTTATGAAAAAACGGCACAATTAGATGACTTACTTGGTATTTGGGACAATGTTCCAACCATCCCTCGAATTGGTGAAAAGGTTGAACTTCTAAAAACTGTTCGGACCGTTACAGATATTAAATATGTGAAAAACGGTAATAACTTCCGTGTGGAAGTTATTACAAATTAAAAAGTAGCTCCTAAAGAGCTACTTTTTAATTATCTATTATGTGCTCTCCTTATAACAATTTTATCTTCTTCTACAGAAACTGTTACATAATCATTTTCTTCTAATCGAAGCTTATTTACAGCTTCATCAGGTAGTTCTACAGCCATCAATCTATCTGTTACTATCACTTGGCTATATATTTCATTTTCTTCTGATGTATTCACTACTTTTTCTTCATTTATGAAACGAATCGGTGGCACACCAACTTCTTTTACTGTACGCCATTGTTTCCAAATGTAAGGGATTAACCAAAGTAACCCGACAATCACAAGACCAATACCGATCCATAAATTACTTTGTGCTTGTAATTCCGTAATCGAGATTGCGTCACTTCCATCTCCACTTACAAATTGCATACTTGTCGCAATCAAATTATTAAGAGCGTGCACAGCAATATTCGTCCATATATTTTTTGTCTTTATGTATAGAAGGCACATAATAACACCGAACATGAAAGCACCGATAACATCAAAATGTCCTAGTCCAAAAATCAGAGAGGATATAATAACCGCTCGTTTAATCCCCCATTTATAAGCCATTCGCTGTAAAAAGAAGCCCCTAAATATAACTTCTTCCATAATAGGTGCTAATACACACGCTGATATGAAAGTAAATATCGTCATATATATGTTACTCGTATTAATAACATTTCCGTCTTCTAACATAGTAATTAAGAAATTAGGTAAAGTATGTGCTAATATATAGAATTGAATTTGGGATATACCGACTGAAAAAATCATTCCCATTATCATTGCTAATATAATTAACCCCCAATGTAAACGGCTGGGCTTATCAAAAAAACTCTTAAAAACAACATTATTTTTACTTGTTTTTAAATATAGCCACAATAGTGGAAATACGAAAAATATTGATATTTGTGACATGAACTCTATCGTATTGTCAGAAGCACCTGATAAACTTAATGGAATCATCGTTAGGAATATCCCTATAATCATCCATCCAAAAAAACTACGTAGCCTTATACGTGAAAATGCATATTGCATATTGAACACCTCCAGAGATAGTAAAAATAAATGGTCGGAGAACTAAATTATAATATGAATATAGTTGAAAATCTTCCTATTTTTCTCAAATGATTTCAAACAACATATCTCTTAAAATATATAGTACATTTTATTTAAAATACCGTATTACTGTTCTTCCAGTTAAAATCTAGGAGAACGTTATGTAATAAAAATCCCCGTTAACACGGGGATTTTCTCTATTATAATACGTCACGTTTTTGGAATAATACACTTGATGCTACCAGTAATACAGCAAAGTATGCAACTACAAGTAATAATGAAGTTGTAAACGTAAATTCTGTAAATGGTGGTTCCATTCCACCACTAACTAATTTATTGCTATCGTAAACACTTAAATTTAAATGGAAGAACACAACAAATTTCGCTACACCTTTTGCAAACATCATTAGTACCATATTAATTACTCCTTGTAAGAAAAATAGGAACATCGTAATAATTAATGGTAATACAGAATTTCTAAATACGTTTGCTAAGAAAAATGCAAGCGTTGCAAAGAAAAATGGTGATAAAAGTTGATATACCATTGTTTTTAATACAATTCCTAATGTTAATTCAGTTTTACTGCCATCCATTACAATTCCGCCAATAATCATTGCGATTAACGTGCTAGCAAATATGATAAATAATATAGTAAGTAACACTGTAATATATTTAGAGAACAAAACTGTACTTCGTTTTCTCGGACGGATTAATAACTGCTTAATTGTACCTTTTTGAAACTCATCAGTAATTGTACGAGAAGCAATCGTGATTCCAAAAATTGTTGCAAATAAGATAATTAAACCAATCTCTGAACTTATAAAATCGAAATATGATCCTTTAAACTCATTTCCTCCTCCCCATTTCAGCATCCCTAAAACTCCCAAAATCTCCAATGCTGCAATTACACCTATTAAAATGTACATACCTTTTTTCGCATGTAACTTCAAAAATTCATTTTGAATTAATTTAAACATTACGCTTTCACTCCCCCTGTAATCGCTAAGAACTCATCCTCTAACGTTTTATTTTGAACTGTCACACCGTACACAAGTACATCAGCATGCACTAACTGTTTTACAATTTGCGGAATCTCTTCTTTCATTATAGCTGTCACAATTACATTTCCTTGTACTTTCCCTTTAATAATTTCGTTCGCTTTCTGAACTTGATCTACTTCAAATACAACTACAACTGTTTCATCATCTTTCGCTTGTTCATGTAAGTTATACTCTTGTACAAACTCACCTTGCTTTATAATAACAACGCGATCACACATTAATTCAATCTCACTTAATAAATGACTTGATACAATGACCGCAATATTTTCTTCTTTCGCTAATCGTTGTAAATAATCACGAATTTGGCGAATACCAGCTGGATCTAATCCATTTGTCGGTTCATCTAAAATTAATATTTTCGGCTGATGAAGTAACGCCTGTGCAATTCCTAAACGCTGTTTCATACCAAGTGAGTATGTTTTTACCTTTTTATGAATGGCATGCTCTAATTCAACAAGCTTTACAATTTCAGCGATGCGCTCTTTACTAATTGGGGTAATTGCCATGTTTGCAAACTGCTTTAAGTTTTGCATTCCTGTCATATAATCATATAGTTCAGGGTTTTCTACAATCGCTCCAATTTGCTCTAACGCCTTTTCACGCTCCGTACGAATGCTATGACCACAAATTGTAATATCGCCTTCTGTCATTGATATAAGACCTGTCATCATCCGGATCGTCGTCGTCTTACCACTTCCATTTGGTCCAAGGAAACCGTACACTTCTCCTTCTTGAACTTCAAATGATAAACCGCGAATAATTTCCGTTCCACCAATTCTTTTTCGAACATTTTCTAATTTTACTACTACGTTTCCCAATGCTGATTCCTCCTTTAGCCTTCTAGTTTTTTGTCGATTATGCGACCTGTTATATAAACAAGTAAAATAAATACTCCGACAGAAAAACAAATACTATATATATTCATAAGTTTTTCTTGATAGAGCAGCACATTTGCTCCTGATGATTCATCTATATACACTAACTTTGTTATTAAAGACGCTGTAGGAGCAAGACCGCCCAACATTCCGTATATAGTGCCCAATACTTTTGTTACTATTAAAAATAAGAAAAATACAATTGGATATTCTAACTTCTTCTTTTTCAAAGAAAACACTTTAACGCTAGCTACTACAAAAAGCAAAACAAGCAATATACTAGAAAAATTAAATATATATATAATAGTACTAAATAGGTGCTTTAATGGATTTAATACACTTTGGGTAAATAATATTTCATAGAGCTCTGTACCTTTTATTATTTTCATAGAAATACTATATAAAAAAATAGAACCTATTACTTCAAAAATAAATAAACCAATTGCAGCATATAACAATATTGCTAAAACAATTTTCCCACCTGATATCGTTGTTAACCGGAATAATGTGCTTTCAGTCATTTTTCCAAATGCAGACACCGCCTGAATAAATATCAATGCTAAAAAGGTTATATATACTACCATAACCACACCAACTATAATTGCTTGCCTTACCTCTCCTGATTCTTGCTTAATATAATTTCCCAAACTTACGAAAGCTACAGCTACAACGAATATAAATGATAACAATGCAATAATAATTTGCTTTTTATTTACATTGTACATATATATTAAGCTCGACTTCATCTACTAAACACCTCCTTAAACACCTCCGTGACAGCTTTCCCTCTCTGAAAACGTAACTCTTCTACATTTTCATACAATACAATTTCTCCATCTTTTAAAAAGATTACCTCATCAAAAATATTTTCAACTTCATTTATTAAATGAGTTGAGATTAGTATTGTACAATCTTCTCTATAAAATTGTAGAATGAGATCTAATACGTGCTCTCTAGAAACAAGATCAATCCCGCCAAGTGGTTCATCCAGTACATATAACTTCGCTTTTCGAGAAAACGTTAAAATAATTTGAAGCTTTTCCACCATCCCTTTTGATAATGCTGTAATTTTTTCTTCTAACGGTATTTTAAATTCCGCAATCGTATCTACTGCTTTTTGAATATCGAAGTCTTTATAAAAATCTCGATAGAAAAATAAAGCATCTTTTACAGTCATCCAATCATCAAAAACTGGCTTATCAGACATAAATGAAACGATTTCTTTCGTCTCTAATCCTACTTTTTTACCGTTAATTGCTATACTACCTTCTGAAGGATGCTGCAGGCCTGCAATCATTTTTAATAACGTCGTTTTCCCGCTTCCGTTATCTCCAACAAGCCCAACGATTTTTCCTTCTGTAATCTCTATATTTAACTCACGAATCACCGCTTTTAATCCGTACCGCTTCCATAAGTTTTCTATTTTTAATAACTCTGTCATTCGCTCTCCTCCCTTTTCTCATGTAATGAAGAACGAAGGATTGTAAGAATTTCTTCTTCTGAAAAACCTAAATTGTCCATTCCATCTATAAAAGAATGAAGTAATTCTCTCGCCATATCTTTTCGCAGCTCCATAATTTTCTCCCCTTCATTCGTTACATATCGCCCCATTCCTCTACGTGTTACAACAACTCCATCTCGCTCTAATTCTTGAAATGTACGCTGAATCGTATTTGGATTTATTTGCAATTCACTCGCTAATTCACGTACAGAGGGAATTTTATCACCAGACAATAAATGTCCTGTTACAATTTCCTTTTTTACGTATTCCATTACTTGAATGTAAATTGGTGTATTTGGAGAAAATTCGATTTTCATTTCTCCCCTCCTGTCTTAGTGTGTTAGTTAAATAGTACACCAAGACAAGCGTCATGTAAATACTTCCAATTAAAAATGTAATAAAAAGGCAGTGTAACTTTTCGTTACACTGCCTTTTTGTAATAACATATAAATATATTACTCGTTTGAATTTAAATTCATTTTACTTTTACTTGATTTAGCACAGATTTAAACGTATTAATAACTGTATCTACTTCTTCATAACTAATTGTAAGAGATGGTTCAATACGAATTGTTTTTGAGTTAATTAATGTTCCCGCAACAAGAATACCTTGATCAAACATCGCCTTTGACACTTCATAACCAATCTCGTCTTTATGGAATTCAATCCCAATCATTAAACCTTGACCACGAATTTCAAAGATTTTATCTTCGTGCCCTTCTGCTGCTTGTTTCAATCCATTTAAGAAATACTCCCCAACTTCCATCGCTCGTTCCGGTAATTTCTCTTCCAATAATACATGGATTGTTGCAATTGCAGCAGCACATGCAAGAGGATTCCCGCCAAACGTTGTTGTATGCATAAATGGATTTTCAAACCAACTTTGGAATACTTTCTCTTTCGCAACAATAGCTCCCGCTGGCATTACACCTCCACCAAACGCTTTCGCAAGACAAATAATATCCGGCACAACATCATATAAATCTGCTGCAAACATTTTTCCTGTACGGCCCATTCCAGTTTGCACTTCATCAAAAATAAGGAGTGATCCAAACTCATCACAAAGCTCTCGCACTTGTTTCAAATAATTTTCTGGAGGTAAAATAATGCCGCCCTCCCCTTGAATTGGCTCTAAAATAACTGCTGCAACATCTTCTCCCACTAATGCACATGTCTCAAATGTTTTTCTCATCATATCAATATCGCCAAATGGAACATGACGGAAACCCGGAATTAATGGTAAAAATGGCTTACGGAACATTCCTTTTGCCGTCCCAGATAAAGCACCAAGGCTCTTACCATGGAAAGCACGAGTTGTAGAAATGAAAGTTGTTCGTTCACTATACATTTTTGCTAGTTTTAATGCTGCCTCTACGCTTTCTGTTCCACTATTTGTGAAGAAAGCATATTTCAAATCACCAGGTGTAATATCCGCTAAAATCTTTGCAAGAATTGCTCGAAGTGGATCTAGTAAATCCTGACTGTGCAATGCTTGACGCTTTAATTGATCTGTTACAGCTTTTACTACTTTCGGATTACGGTGACCAACATTATAAATTCCGAATCCACCTAAACAGTCAATGTATTTTTTACCATTAATATCCATAAAACAAGATCCTTCATCAGACCATTCTACTGCTGCAAATTGTCCATCTTTTGTTACTGTTTTTCTATAAGCAAGAAAACCAGGATTCACATGCTCTCTAAATCCGTCTACTGTTTCTTTTTGAATCCAATTTGCCTCTTCTTCAGATACTTTTTCTTTTTCAATTAACTGTAGTACTTTCGTAATATACTCATTTACATTTGATTCTTTCTCATTCAATTTATTTTTCACGTTCGTTTCCATCTAATTCACCTCTACATTTTTTTTATTTGCAAACCAACCAATAGGTTCTACTTCTAGATTTATATTAATCTGCTTAATTTCTTGAAATTCTTCTAAACCAAACGTTCCTAGACTACGACCTATACCACTTTGCTTATATCCGCCCCAAGGCGCCTCATTGTATGTTGGATGATAGCTATTAATCCACGTAATGCCTGCGCGAAGCTTGCGAATTACGCGCATTGCTTTTGCACCATCAACCGTAAATACCCCTCCAGCTAAGCCATAATCCGTACCGTTTGCTAACTCAATTGCTTCCTGTTCAGTTTTAAACTTTTGAATTACTACAACAGGACCGAAGATTTCTTCCTGGACAATGCGCATATCAGGTTTTACATTGACAAAGACTGTTGGTTCAATAAAGAAACCATCACCTTTTCCATCCTCCATTATTCGTCTACCTCCGCAAGCAACGTTTGCACCTTCGTCTTTTCCAATTTCAATATAACGTAATACTTTTTCCATATGTTCTTGACTTACAAGTGGCCCCATTTCTGATTCAGGATGATCACCAGGCCCAACGTTAATTTGCTGCGCTCTCTCTACAAAACTATTAACAAATCTATCATAAACGCTTTCCTCTACAAGGATTCTCGATCCTGCTGAACACACTTGTCCGCTACCTGCATAAATACCGAATAGAGCATAATCAATAGCAGTCTCAAAATCTGCATCTGCAAAAATAATATTTGGAGATTTCCCTCCAAGTTCTAACGAAATCTTTTTCATATTATCTGCTGCTGTTCTCATAATGTGCTTACCTGTTTTTGTTCCACCTGTAAAGGAAACCATATCCACTTTATGACTCGCTGCAATTTCATTCCCTACTATTGGACCGGCCCCCATTACCATATTGGCAACACCTTTTGGTAGCCCTACTTTTTCAAGGATTTCGAATAGCTTTGTTGCAGTTATTGGTGTCACTTCAGAAGGTTTAAACACAATTGTATTTCCAGCTGCTAAAGCAGGTGCAATTTTCCATACACTCATCAATAGCGGATAATTCCATGGAACAATTAATCCACAAACACCAACTGGCTCTCTTACAACCATCGCTTGCATCGGATCGGCTACATGATATGTTTGACCATCTGGCTTTGTAATCAATCCGGCATAATAGCGAAAACAAGCCGCTGCATCTCCAATATCTCCTTCTGCCTCACGGTATGTTTTTCCATTATCCATTGTTTCAAGGTATACTAATTCTTCCATATTTTTATCAATTTCATCTGCTATTTTAAATAAATATGATGCCCTTTCAGCAGTAGATGTTTCTGACCAAATTCCGCTATCAAAAGCCGCTCTTGCCACTTCTATTGCGTATTTTGCATCCTCAATCGTTCCCTCAGGTGCATATGCTATACCCTTGCCATTAGCAGGGTTAATAATCGTTCTTTTTTCTTGATTACTAGAGTCTCTCCATTCACCGTTTACATACATTTTTAAATCTAGCACTATATTGAATCCCCCTTTATCGATCGTTTATATATTTATAAGCAAATTTCATGCCAATATTTAAAATTCAACAGAATCATACATAAAGTGAAACTTTAATCAGTGGGGGTTTTGTTCCTCCCCACTGATTATCAGCCCTCACCAATCGGGCGTTTACAGGCAGCAGGGCTCCCACCTAACTTCTTTGCTCCACCTGAATTTTGAGGTGGGGGTTTTACTGCCCACAAATAGCGGGATAAACTGACTATTTTCTTAAAAATAACAAACATTTTATGCATTTCCGCATACACTATTCCATTTTGCATAAAGTGAAACTTTAATCATTTCCGCTACCGCCTTCACCACTCGGGACTTGAATCCTAGAGAATATGTACATGCTGAGCGCACACAAAAAGGAGAAGTCTATGTGACCTTCTCCTTTTTTAGGAATAAGAGATGATATCAGCCGCTATCCCTTTTTCACTAACAATTTTTTGATATTTACGACTCACTGAAGATTGGCTGATTCCAAGAACTTTTGCAGCCTTAGTCGTTGTTTTATACTGCTTCATTGCAAGCAAAATCAATTGTTCTTCTACAGAATGTAGCGCTTCTTGTAATGGTAATACTCTTGTAATAACTGGTTTTGATTTATTAAAGTCATAACCGGGTGTTAAAAACTTACTAACAAACTCCGCTTCAATTACTGGATCATCTGCTGATACAACTAAACGTTCAATCATATTTTGTAATTCACGGACATTTCCTGGCCATGAATAGAACTCTAGTAAGTTAAGTGCATCTGGAGTTAAATGATAATTTTTATTATATTTTTCATTTAACTGTTGTAAGAAATGAAAGGCAAGTACCGGAACATCTTCCATTCGCTCTCGTAAAGAAGGAACTCGCAGCGGAATTACATTGAGGCGATAAAATAAATCTTCACGAAATGTTCCAGATTCGACCATCTTTTCAAGACTCTTATTTGTAGCAGCAATAATTTGTACATTTATTTTCGTAGGTGTTGTACTTCCAATAGGAATTACTTCTTGTTCCTGCAGGACTCTAAGCAATTTCACTTGCAAATGTAAAGGCATTTCTCCAATTTCATCTAAAAATAAAACCCCTTGATCAGCTCGCTTAAAATATCCTTCTTTTCCATTTTTATCGGCTCCTGTAAAAGCACCTTTCGTATAACCAAATAGTTCACTTTCTAACAACGTTTCTGGAATTGCACCACAATTTAATTTTAAAAATGGCTTTGAAGATCGGTTTCCAAGTTGATGAATTGCCTGGGCAATTACTTCTTTTCCGACACCAGATTCTCCAGAAATAAGAACATTAGAAGAAAAATCTGCTATTTTTTTAGCTTGGTTAATAATTTGTTCCATTTTGGGACTACAGTAAATAAGCTTCTTAAGAAAACGATCTTTATTTTTAAAGTCATCTAACTCCTTCTTATATTGCTCTGATATCTTCTTTATTTCATGTAATTCCGTCTTCAATCTCGTTGCTTCGGTAATATCCCTTGAGGCAATAATAATACGATGAAGCTCTCCGTTTTCATTAAATACAGGGTTTCCAACTGCTAATATTTTTCTTCCGCTTTTTGTTTCTTGTACAACTGATACCTTTTTTTGTTTTTCCAACACTAATCGCGTAACCGATGGACTAAATAACCCTTTCTTTTCTAGTTCTAAAAGATTTTTCCCTAACAAGTCCTTCAAATTACTCCCCCAAAAATCATTGATAACAGTTTCACTATAACGAATTAATTCCCCTTTATGATTAACAACTAATATTTCATCATAAATACTGGACAAGATTGCATGTAAATCTTTATTTAAATCCTTTATATATTCAATTTCCATCGCCATGTCCTCGACCATCGGCAAATCTTGCACAATAATAACCATTCCTTCAATACTTTGATCAAAGTTTGGAATCGGACTATAGTCAACTAATACACCCATTTCATTTGTGATTTGTAATTGATTCAAGATCGTTTTTCCCGTTGTGAATACGTTATTAATGTGTTCTCCATTAAAAATCAGTTCTGCTGGTACATTCATAACTCTTTCAGGAGTCGATTTAATCATCTTCAAACCAGACTCATTGCAATTTACAATTTTCTTTTCACGATCTACTACAAAAATCCCCATTGGAATAGACGTTAAAATAATTTTCAATATATCAACACTCTGATTTTCTTGTTTAAATAGTTCTGCAAAAACATCCTCTCTTCTTATATATCCTGTTAGCTCATCCATTTCATTTTTCACTATAGCAATTGGCGCCCCAATAATTTGAAAAAGAGCTGTTAAAGAAATATCTTTACTAAGATGACATATTGTATCTAGTGAAACAGCATTTGAAAGTAATAGCTTAGAAGTTAATTCCTTACTATTTGATAGCAGATCCTTCACATGAACGTATGCAAATAATTTCTCTCCTCTTTTTAAAAATAGAAACGATTCTTTTATATTTTTAACATCTATATTCCATTCCTTTTCAGATTGATCGATAGGTAGAGAAACTATGGGTCTAATTTTTGTATGAGCGATGGAAAACATGCTGCTATTCCTCCTTTGAACTATTTAATTTGTATTGTATCATTAAATGCAGATTTTTTTAATTAATCTGAAAATAAAACATTTCTTTCTTTATTTAATAAAAAAAGGAAGATGAGTGCCTCCATCTTCCTCATAGTTCTATCATTAATCACTACCACTAACGAAAAGATCTTCTTGAATATAAGCTAATACCATACCTGGAATTACTTTATCTCCCGCTTCTACTTCTAAAGATTGAACTTCTCCACTACATCCCATCTTAATTACTTCCAGTTTACCATTCATATCTTTAATAGAGAATAATGGCTCCCATTCATAAATTCGAGAATCCTTATCGATAGACACTTTTTCAATTATTCCATAACATGGACTCGTAATAATATCATAATACATAATCAATCATCCCTTTCTTTTATTCTATTAATATTGTTCTTCTAACCTTTGTGACTGAAGAATCATATAGAAAAAGCTTTGAAACTCTTCTATGTCCTCTACCTCAATTCCTAGCCTTGTTGCCCAATATTGTTCCTCTCCAATATCTTCTTGGCTTAATAAAACCATTCTCCCATTTTGAATTGAGGTAACCATTGCTTTTCCAAGAAACTGTTGCGAATACGTAACAGCTATATCGTAACGATGACTATTCGACACAATACAGTAATAACCGATTTGTTGTCTCTCCACTTCTTCTAATAAAATATCAAGTTTCATTTTAGCCCTCCCTTTAGGTTAAAAATGCAACCAACCTCTTAGGCGCGATGCTTCTACAATCTTGCGAACCCCTTCCATATAAGCAGCAATTTTCATATTTACTCCAAAGCGTTTAGAAGTATCAAGTACGTTAGAAAAACTAGATGTAATTTTCTCCTTTAAACATTGATCAACATATTGCTCCGTCCAGTAATATCCTTGGTTATTTTGACACCATTCAAAATATGAAACAATCACGCCACCAGAGTTTGCTAAAATATCTGGAACAACCAAAATTCCCTTTTCTTCTAACATAGTTATCGCCTCTTTTGTTGTTGGTCCATTTGCAGCCTCAATGATAATCTTACATCCAAGCTTTCCTGCATTATGTTTTGTAATGACTCCTCCAATTGCCGCCGGAATGAGTACATCACATTCTTTTTCTAACAACTCCTGATTAGAAATTGTTTCACTAAAGAGATTCGATACTACCCCGAAAGAATCTCTGTTTTCTAGTAAATAAGGAACATCTAGACCGCCTGAATTATAAATTCCTCCTATAGCATCTGATACCCCGACTACTTTCACACCAATATCATATAAATATTTCGCCAAATAACCTCCAACATTCCCAAACCCTTGAATAATAACTCGCATATTTTGTAGCGGAATTTGTTTTAACTCACTTACTAACTGAAGTGTATACAATACACCTTTAGAAGTTGCTGTTTCCCGCCCTTGTGATCCTCCTAGCATTAATGGCTTCCCGGTTATAAAGCCTGGAGAGTCAAACTCCCTAATATGATCATATTCATCTAGCATCCAAGCCATAATTTGCGCATTTGTATACATATCAGGTGCTGGAATATCTTTCGTCGGTCCCACAATTTGACTTACTGCTCTTACATACCCACGACTCAGTAACTCTAGTTCTCTAAAACTCAACTCCTGTGGATTACAAATAATCCCACCCTTTGCGCCTCCATATGGCAGTCCTGTCACTCCACATTTCAAGCTCATCCAGCCAGCAAGTGCTTTTACTTCTTCTGCCGTAACATCTGGATGAAATCTAATACCACCTTTTGTTGGCCCTGCTGCGTCGTTATGCTGAGCGCGATACCCTTGAAATACTTTTGTTGTTCCATCATCCATGCGAACAGGAATGCTTACTTCTAAAAAACGCATCGGTTTTTTCAGAAATTCGAATACTTCGTCTGGATAACTTAAAAAATGAAGCGCCTCTTTTAATATAGATTGAAATTCCTCTAAAGGATTTTCAACTTCAACTGTATTTGTATGTTTTTCTGATTGAATCGGCACGATAACACCTCTCTTTATATTTTACTAATTGTACAAAGCAATAATCGTGCCAAGTGAAAATACTACGTTAATCATATCGTGTCATCCCCTTTACTTATGAATCTTTGAATGACTTATGCAATGCTGCATGATTATCAAATATAAAAAAAAGACATCGGAACTTATCCGATGTCTTTTTCTTTTTATATTTCCTGTGCTTCTTCAAAATGCATTTGCGGAGGAGCTGAACGGAACATATTTGTAACATATAGAAGGTACCCAATTCCAATAGCAGCCCAGCAAATCCCTAGAATAAGTGAATGAATATTGAGGTTAAACCATAGTACTGCCACAGTACCAGCACCTAAAATAGGCATCACTAAGAAATTCAAACAGTCTTTTATCGTTTTATATCTTTTTTTCTTAATTACATAGTAGGAAATTACAGATAAATTAACAAATGTAAATGCAATAAGCGCTCCAAAATTAATAAGAGATGCTGCCGTTTCTAAATCAATGAATATAGCGGAGAGCGAAATAATTCCTACAATAACAATGTTATATACTGGCGTTCTCCAGCGGGGATGAATGTATCCGAATATTTTCTTCGGAATTACATTATCTCGCCCCATAACGTACAATAATCTGGATACACTTGTATGAGAAGCTAAACCAGACGCAAGTGTCCCCATAAGCGTTCCTACTAAAAAGAAAGCTTGAAATAGTTTTCCTCCAACATATAGCGCAATTTCTGGAGACGCTGATTCTTTATCTTTAAATACAGATGTATCAGGAAAGAAAGATTGTGTAAAATACGTAGTTGTAATGAATAAAACTCCACCAATTAAAGCAGTAAGAAAAATAGCTCGTGGAATTGTCTTCTTTGCGTTTGGTGTCTCTTCCGAAAATGTAGTTACTGCATCAAAACCTAAAAATGAAAAACAAAGAATTGTCGCACCTGCAACTAACGGTGATATTTGTATATCCGATTGAAAAAACGGCTGAATGGAAAAAACTTCTCCTGTTCCCTCTCCCGCTAATAAACCTTTTATAACTAGAAAAACAAACACCGCCATTACTAGCACTTGAAATATTACTAAAAAAGTATTGAAGTTAGCAGTAACATTCACGCTAATAATATTTATAAGTGTAACCAGTAGAATAAAACCTATGACCCATATCCAACTAGGAACACTTGGAAAAAATGCTGACAAATAAATTCTCGTTAATAGTGCGTTCACCATCGGTAGAAACAAATAATCCAATAACGCGGACCATCCAACAAGAAATCCAAGCCTTGCACTAATTGTCTTCTGTGTATACGTATAAGCTGATCCTGCGGTAGGAAAAACCTTTACCATTTTGCCGTAGCTTGCAGCGGTAAACAACATCCCTGCTAATGCAATAAGATAAGCTCCTGGAACATGACCGCCTGTTTTTTCAGAAACAATTCCAAATGTATCAAACCCTACCATCGGTGTCATATACCCGACCCCTAGCATAACAATTGACCAAAGCCCTAATGAACGTTTTAAACCAACTACTTTTCCCACCTATCATTCCTCCTACTTTCTCTATCTAATTTCCATTTAAAAATCGACAGTTAAAAGGAAGCGTTTTCAAATGACTATATATCACACCGAATATTACCTCCCTTTTTGTTGCTTTTTAAATATTCATGCAATTTTTAAGCCAAAATTTCTAGACTTTGAAAATTCAATATTAAAAAGAACGTATAGGTGTAGTTGGACCTGATTTCTTCTCATTTCTTCTCATTTCTTCTCATTTCTTCTTATTTTTTATTCATTTTTACATAAGTTATTCAATCTCTCATACTACTAAATATGAAAATAAAACTTTAACCCGTGTATTTTCTTTATCCCCACTTCCTCATAAACTGGGCTTTTACAAAATTAAAACATTTTCATGAAATAATAACATTATGTAAACCATTCATAGCAAAAAAGCTGTCTTCTCTATAAAGACAGCTTTTTCTATAACACTATATTAAAAATTGAATGCGAAGTCATCGTCTGATAACTTTTCAACATTCGTTGCTTTTACGTAACCATTTCCTTTTACAGAGAAGAAATCATGGTTTTTCGTATCTGTACGTAAACCATTTAAAACGATTGGGTTAATTTCTTCTTCTTCAAACTTCGGATCAAGCCCTAAGTTCATAAGTCCTTTATTCGCATTGTAACGAACGAAACGATTTACATCCTCTACAAGACCGATAGAAGTGTAAATTTCTTCTGTATATGCCATTTCAATTTCATATAGTTCCATTAATAACTCTTGCGTTTCTTTTTGCACTTCTTGTTGATCCTCTGCAGAAAGCTCTGCGAAGATTTGTTGTGCTAAAATACCGACAAATACGCCGTGAATGGACTCATCACGAATTATTAGGTTAATAATCTCACCACTTGCCGTCAATTTCCCTTGACCTGCTAAATAAAGTGGATAGAAGAATCCACTATAGAATAAGTAACTTTCTAAGAACACACTTGCTACCATTGCCATGTATAACTCTTTTTTCGTTACTTCAGGCTTTAATAAACGACGATAGTAATTAGTAACAATACCAGCTTTTTTCTCAAGTAATGGATGGTTATCTACCCATTCAAAAATATCATCAATTTCTTCTTCAGTAGCTAACGTTGTGAAAATATGACTGTAACTCTTCGCATGTACTTCTTCCATAGCGCCCATGAAAGCTAATACACTTTTCGCTTGTAAATTTTCAAGATGAACAAGCACAAGAGGCATCCCTTCGCCACCTTGTTTCGTATCTAAAAGTGTTAAACCACCTAATACACGCTTATAAGCAATTTGCTCTTCTTTTGATAATTGTGCCCAAGTATTTTTGTCAGAAGACACTGCGATTTCTTCTTCTGTCCAAAACTGAGCGATGTTTTGCTTCCAAAACATTAAACTAAAATCATCTTCTTTTTTGTTCCAGTTTACCGCACGCATTAAATCGCCCCTTCTCTAAATAAACATAAAAAAATTGATAACTAAGCATGAGCAGGGTTCAGAAAAACCCTGCTCATAATGTCTCACTTTTTATATTAAACGGTACAAGCCACGCACTCTTCTACGCTTAATTTACGTGTTCTCGTATAATAAAGACTCTTCAAGCCTTTTTTATGTGCATAAATGTAGTAACGTGCTAACTCACGTGTTGAAATATCACTATTAACATAAAGAATGGTACTAATTCCTTGGTCAATATGTTCTTGAATTTCTGCGATTAAATCAATTAATTTAAACTGATTCATATCGTAAGAAGATTTATAGTACCAGAATGTATCTTTTGATAAATACGGCATTGGATAATATGTTGTCGCATTCGCATACGTTCTTGATTCAATTTGACTTACGATCGGCATTACGCTTGAAGTTGCATTTTGAACGTAACTAATCGATTGTGTCGGAGCGATTGCAAGACGATATGAATTATATAATCCATTCTTCTTCACTTGCTCTTTTAAACTTGTCCAATCTTCTTTTGTTGGAATATGAATTCCTTCAAATAATTGCTGAACTTTTTCAGTTACTGGGCTGTAATCTGTCGTTTCATACTTTTCAAAGTATGTGCCGTTCGCATAATCAGACTTATCGAAGTCTTTAAATGTTTCGCCTTTTTCTTTAGCTATTTCCATACTTTTCTCAATCGAGTAGTAATTTAACATCATAAAGAATGTACGAGCGAACTCTTTCGCTTCTGCACTTTCATATGCGATTTTATTTTTTGATAAATATCCGTGTAAATTCATTGCTCCAAGTCCAACTGAATGAAGCTCATCATTTGCTTTTTTCACAGTTGGCGCATTCGGAATGATCGTCATATCAGAAACAGCTGTTAAAGCTTCCATCCCCGCATGAACTGCTTCACGAATTTCTTTATTTTCCATTACATTTACGATATTTAACGATCCTAAGTTACAGTTAATATCACGACGGATAATGTCATCTGTACCGTAATCATTTATTTCAGAAGTTTCTTGAAGCTGGAAGATTTCTGTCTCGAATGTTCAACCGAGTTCGCTACTACTCAGTCCGTTGCTCATGCAACTGCTGTATGTCACCATACAGGACAGACTATATCATCACCTACAGCATTACCTGGTTAGGTGCTCCGCTTTTCGAACGCCAATCGCTTGCGCTCTACTCCCAAATGGGATAGTCGTTAGGCTTTTACTTATCTTAATCTTTCAGAAAGTCTCTTATTACTTTATGTTGTCCGATAACTCTGCTATACAAAATAATAAGATACATTCTGAATTTTTATATTTTCATTCTAAGATAAGATTTAGCACGGTAGGTTACCTCAAACTTGAGGCTTTCCCCGTTTAACGGAGTGTTCGACTAGCATTTCTACTAGAAGGTGCTACATATTTAACACAAGTTCGACATCTTCACAGTTCCAATATCCTTCAATGGATGCTGGTTATTTGCATTTGATTTAAACATTAAGTATGGATAACCAGACTCAAGCTGGATCATAGCGATTTTAATCAGCATATCACGTGCACTAATATCTAGTGGCTTCTTCTTCACTTTCGGATTGCTCATTAATTCATCGTACATTTCATCAATATCTATATCATCTAAATGTTTTCCGTACTCTTTAAATACTGTATAAGGCGCGAAAACATGGAAAGGTTCGTTTTTCTCAGCAAGTTCAAAGAACTTACTTGGAACGATAATTCCGATTGATAGAGACTGAATACGGCTCTTCTCATCGGCATTTATTTTTTTTGTATCAAGGAATTCAATAATATCCCAATGGAAAATGTTTAAGTATACAGCGCCGGCACCTTTTCGTTGGCCAAGTTGATTCGCATATGAAAACGAATCTTCAAGCAATTTCATAACAGGTACTACACCACTTGCGGCGTTATCAATACCTTTAATTTGCTCACCACGTGCGCGTAGCTTAGATAAGTTTAAAGCTACTCCACCACCGATTTTCGATAATTGCATTGCAGTATTAATGTTAAAGCCAATTGAATTTAAGCTATCGTCCATCTCTAACAAGAAACAAGACACCATTTCTCCTCTTCTGCTTCTTCCCGCATTTAAAAAGGTTGGTGTCGCTGGTTGGTAGTTTTGTTTTACAATCATGCTTGCGAAGTGTTTTGCCTTCGCAACATCACCGCGTCCTAAGTATAATGACACAATTGCTACACGATCTTCATAGCTTTCTAAGTATTGTTTTTGATCATTCGTTTTTAACGCATAATCTTTATAGAACTTAGATGCTGCCATATAAGATTGGAACTCGAAGTTTTCACCATAAGCGATGTTATATACTCCCTCTACTTCCTCCAAGCTATACTCGTCCAGAACGTTGTAATAGTAATCATGTTCTTTCATATACTCCATTCGCTCTGCCACGCTATTAAAATGAACGGTATTCTCTCTAGCTTCTTCCATAAAGACTTCTAACGCCTCTTTATCTTTATGAAGCTGATAAAAACCGTCCTGCATTTGCGTGATTTCATTATTCAGTTCAATGTGTCGCAATCTCCCGCACCCTTTCTTTAAAATATTCTACATCATTATTTGTTCCAGATAACTCAAATTTTGATACAATAGGCACTTCATATTTAGTAGAAATTTTGTCAGCACTTGCACCGAACATGTCTCCCCAATTACGATTGCCGCTTGCAGATACGCCTTTTAATTTTTCATTATTGCGTTCTAAAAAGTCTAAAACACGTTCCGGTACATTGCCAAAACCTGTTGTATACGTAATAAGAATAAAGTCTTCATCTAATACTAGAGCTTCATCAATTTGAACGGCCGGCATATTTAATTTGTGGATGAAACGCTTCACGTTTCCTGTCATAGAATCATATGCAACTAACATTTCCGACCCTCCCTCTCCAATATATATTCTCTGTATGTCGTTTCTTGTTTTCTCTATATATTGTATTACGTTTCAAAATAAGACACAAGATATATGTATAAAATCTTTATTTTTTTAACTTTTACTTTTCGACATGATCACCGTTTTTTTTCAATACAAAGACTATGAAACAACATTCTAAAACTCATGTCAATAAAGTGCTTTTCAAAAAAGTTGTCAACGCATTTAACCTCATTTTAAAAAAGTTAACAATATTTTTTGTCATAAAACAGTAAATGCTGGAGGATTATATTTCTCCAGCATCACGCAAAAAAGAACAGACATTAAACGATAATCTGTTCTAAAAAACGATTACATTTATCAATTTTACTTTATTAAATATTATACATACTCTTTCGTTCCTCGTTACATACTAAAAGATAACTATTATAGAAAAAGATTATTATTATGGAACTTCAATTTATTTATGAAAAAAATTATTCCGGGTGCTCAATACGCAAAATATCTTTTATAAATATATGATGTGGATTCTCATCTTTATCGAGCATTGTACATACAGGAGCTTCTTCATCAAAGTATACAATCATTCCTTCTACGTACTGATATGTATGTTGAACTTGTACAGTTACTTTAATTTCTACAGCTTGCTCATATGCTCTTTTTATTTTCTGAAGCATTTTTGCTGAACATTTTCGTTTCTCTGGATACATAACCATTCCCATAAACCTATTCCCAGCTCTATCTTTCCACATATAATCCCAATGTGGTAATATGCCTTGTTTAAAATCTCCCATAATTCTCCTCTCCTTTATCTTCTATTTATGAACGTGGTGTTTCTGAATATGTATAAATTACCTGTCCACCGCGCTGTGCGTTCCCGATAATATGTTTAAAATCTTCTCGACTTACAACAACTTCCCTGAACGTATAAAATACATCTTTCGTCGCAACATACTCCTTTATTTCACCATTTTTCAGCTGATCCAAAATTGCATTTGCTAATTGTTTATCCATGTATTTCACCTCTCTGCAATAGTTTATTTTATCGCATCTTCTATAGGTCGACAACGGTAAAATTATCCCGTTACTATTATTTAATTCACTTTCATTATTTTTATAGCTATATCACTTTATTATATTCGCACTAAATATCATATACTAACATAGCTACTTCTCTATATCAAACTTTTTGACGCTCTGTATAACAAAGTTCCAATCCACTGTTTGTTATTTTATTTTATGCTACAATATATGCATAGAACTAGGAGGGATACTATGATTCGGAAAGCAAAAAAGACAGATGCGATAGGAGTAGCACCTTTACTGTATAACGCTCTGCACGAAATTGCTGAAAAAATCACAGGTAGCACAGTTGAAGCAAAAGTGATACTAGGACTTGAAACATGGTTCGCAAAAGAAAATAATCGATTGAGCTATGAAAACTGTTTAGTGGCTGAACAAGATGGAAAGGTAGTTGGGGTTATTGTCGTTTATCACGGTAGTGACGCTGAACAACTTGATGCACCAATCGTACACCACTTAAGAGAACTACATGACGACGAATCCATTACGTTAGAAAAAGAAGCTGAACTTGATGAGTATTATATTGACACGTTGTCAGTTTCAAATATGTACAGTGGACGTGGCATTGGCTCTAAATTAATCGATGCAGCTGAACTTCATGCAACTGAAAAAGGTCATGAAAAAATCGCCTTACTTGTTAATTTAGATAACAGACGCGCTTTTTCACTATATGAAAAACTTGGTTACAAAAAAGATAACATCGTTATGCTTGTTGGTGAACCGTATGCCCATCTAATAAAACCATTACGGTCATTAGTTTCTATATCTTAAAAGGACAATTCTTTTTGCTTGTTATGTAAAGAAAGAGGCTGCCAAAGGGACAGCCTCTTTTATGTTAAATTCGTATTTAATACATTTCCATCCATCGCCTCACGAAATGTATACGTTGTACATCCCCATGGCTTCCTATGGAAAATAGGCGAACCTGACCACCCCATTACCCTCAGTTCAGTCCCAATCATCACATTAAAATAACTATGACCTACAAGAGCAATATGTCCGTGTACGAGCGCATAGCGGTGTAACATATTAGCAGCTTGCCTTGCTCTTTCTCGTACTTCCTTATAAGACTCAACATCCTTACTATAAGCAGCTATCCATAGTGTACGTCCAATAAACATCCATACATTAGGTTTACATTTCAACCATTTTGGAGCATAAAAACCTGTCGGAATTTCAGCTTCCCTAAAAAGAGGATTTTGCACAAAAGATAAAGAATCCGTTAATTCGGTTGCTGATTGCACAGCGCACCTCTGATCACTCGTTACGACCAATTTCGCTGTTGTAATCGCCTCAATTGTTTCAATCGGTATATGAGCTTCTTTTACCGTAGTTCCTAAATCATATTGCTTCATCCATTCACGAAATGAAATAATTGTCATTGGCTCTATAGTACTGTCCAAACGACCATGACGAATAAAAGAAATTCGCATTCTTTCCACTCCCCATTCATCACTTACGAACTATATTATGTACTATTTCTTATTGCCATCATACCATGCATAAAAAGAAAGTCATATATCATTACATATCCCCACTACTATCATGCGTTATCGATGCATGCACACCATCCAGTCCATCAAAATATGTAGTTGTTTCATGTTGACGCATTTTCTTCAACTGTATATAAGAAAATAAAAATAATAAAATCGCTATAAAGCTCCCCACAATTTCAAACATCATTTTACCGCCCCTAATTTCTCCTACTTTAGTAGGTCATTACATCTTTTTTATTATACTCCCATATAAAGATGTATGCATTTTCATCATTCCTCTCCTAACAATATTTTTTCACATATTTTCTTACAAAAAGTGAATATTTTTTGAATTTTTACTCTGGAAACATTTACAAATTAGTAAATATAGTTCAAAATAAGAGGAAATAAAAAAAGCCCAAATTATTCTTTTTTGGGGAAAACTGTAACAAGGAGAGTTGCTTATGCAGATCGCAGAAACTGGAGATATCATTGAATTTAAAGGTGGAATGCAAGGCCGTGTTCAAAAAGTAAATCAAAATTCCGTTATTGTTGATTTAACAATTATGGAGAATTTTAGAGAACTAGATATGGAACCTCTTACAGTTGTAAGCCATAAAAACTATACTGTCATTAATCAACATGCATAATATAATAGAAAGAAAGGATCTGTATATCATACAGATCCTTTCTTTCTATATATATTAACGATTATCAACTGTTTCTGGATATAGATCGTGGTTCATCATACGGTAGTCTGCCATTTTCTCATACTTAGTTCCTGGGCGACCGTAATTACAGTAAGGATCGATTGAAATCCCACCACGTGGTGTAAATTTGCCCCATACTTCAATGTAACGTGGATCCATTAATTTAATTAAATCATTCATAATTACGTTCATGCAATCTTCGTGGAAGTCCCCATGATTGCGGAAGCTAAATAAATATAACTTTAAAGATTTACTCTCTACCATTCTTTGTTCTGGAATGTAGCTAATATAAATGGTTGCAAAATCAGGTTGTCCTGTTTTCGGACATAAACTTGTAAATTCAGGACAGTTGAATTTTACAAAGTAATCACGGTTTGGATGGTTATTATCAAATACCTCTAAAATTTCTGGGCTATATTCAAATAAATATTTTGTATTTTGATTTCCTAATAATGTTACATCTTTTAAATCTTCATCTAATCTTCCTGCCATTTTAAACATCCCTTCTCGTTATACGCCTCGTTTATTTCCCCATATTAACGCATGAAGCTGCGGCAATACTTTCACGTCATTCATCTCTTTACAGTTAACAGCTTTTTCAATAAGCCATTCATACTTATCTAATAATTTTTTAATAAGCATTGCATCATCCACCGTTTTCGTATCATCGTTCCCTACTTGTAAGAAAAATGGTACATCTGGATAACGTCCATGCATCTTAACTGCATATTCAAAATCTTGATCATCGAATACTACTACTTTTAAACTAATATCTTTTCCTGCTAGTTTCTGAATTACAGCATCTAACTTTTGAAAATCTGTTTTCATTGTTGAACTTGGCGGTTTTGGCGAAATCGTTACCTCATCAATTTGAAGTAACCAATCCTGCCATTTACTCCCTTGTGTTTCGATCGCCGTTCGCATCCCATTCTCTTTTAATATAGAAAGAAGCGACTCAATATTTTTCAATAAAACAGGATTCCCACCCGAAATCGTGACATGAGAGAAATTTTCTCCTCCAATTTCAACAAGCTCATTCCAAATGTCTTCCGCTGGCATTTGTCTAATTTGATCTTTCGCCGATCCATCCCACGTAAAAGCCGAATCACACCAAGCACAGCTATAATCACAGCCCGCTGTACGGATAAACATTGTCTTTTGTCCTACAACCATCCCTTCACCTTGAATGGTCGGACCAAATATTTCTAAGACGGGGATTTTACTCATCGAGCATCCACTCCCGTCTCACTTCCGCATAACTAGTCGGTGTCTCAAACAAACGAACAAATTCAACACGCGCTCCTTTGTATTCACTCGCACGATTATCTTTTGTCAATGCTTCTGCCATCTTTTCATAAATCCAAACTACCATATTTTCAGCAGTCGTATTCATTGCTGGTAATGTTTCATTTAAATAACGATGATCTAAATAAATTTCTATTTCATTTTTCCAAATTTCTTTTATATCTCCAAAGTCAATTGCAAGGCCTATTTCATTTACATATCCACTAATTCCAAATACAACTTTATATGTGTGGCCATGTAAATTTTTACATTTCCCTTCATAACAGTGTAAATGGTGTGCTGCATCAAATGTAAATTCCTTGCTGACCATTACTCTTTTATTATGATATTGAAGTTGTTCACGCTGAATATCCTTGTCCATTTTTTGTAAATTTTCTACGATGCGAAACCCAAAAAAGTTATCCATTAGTTGTTCGCTCCTTCGCGTTCTTGTAAGTACGTATCTAATCCTGCTTTACGAAGTTGACATGCTGGACATTCACCGCAACCATCACCAATGATTCCGTTATAACATGTTAATGTTTTTTCTCGAACAAACTCGAATGCTCCAAGTTCATCAGATAATTTCCACGTCTCTGCTTTATCAATCCACATAAGCGGTGTATGAATAACAAACGGATAATCCATGGATAAATTTAAAGTAACGTTTAACGATTTCACAAACACGTCACGGCAATCTGGATAACCACTAAAATCAGTTTCACATACACCCGTTACAATATGACGTGCTCCAACTTGTTTTGCTAATACAGCAGCAAATGATAAGAATAGTAAATTTCGTCCATCTACAAATGTCGATGGCAATTCACCGTCTTCATGTGTAATCTCCATATCCGTTCTCGTTAACGCATTTGGAGCAAGTTGATTTAATAGACTCATATCTAGTATCGTATGTTTAATACCTAGCTCTTTCGCAATTTCTGCTGCACAATCAATTTCTAACTTATGACGTTGATTGTAGTTAAACGTTACAGCTTCCACTTCTGCGAACTGTTGCATCGCCCAAAATAAACATGTTGTACTATCTTGTCCACCACTAAAAACAACAACTGCTTTTTCTTTTTTCATTTCACTCATTCTCCTTCTCTACTACGAATAAGAAGAAAGAACGTTCTTGAACTGTCACAATAAAAAAACAAAACAATACCTAAGGATATTGTTGTTTCCATAGTTTTTTATAGAGGGAGTTCGCGAACCTCTCCCATGCAGTGCATGGAATTTCTTCTTTCATTGACAAAGCTTATTGTAACATATTGTATACTACCATAAAAAATTTCTGATTTTTCCGCTATTTCGCATTTCATTTCTTTCATTTTATAGTATGATTAATTTAATGTTAGAAGAGAGGAGGCATCCCACTGGAACTCTTTATTATTTATCTCTTTTTAAATATATTATCTATTCTCGTTACAATGCTCGTATATCATTTGTTTTGGAATCAGAAAGGGAAACGATCTCCTAAATTGAATTCAGCTATATTTATTGTATTGTGTTGCCTCGCTACCATACTATGTATCACTTTTGCAGCAAAAACAAATAACGGTTTTCAGTTCGACATGCGACATATCGTATTAATTGTCGGTACGTTAACGGGAGGGCCTATTGCTGGTGGTTCTATTTTAGCTGTATTAAACATTTATCGCTTTTTATTAGGAGGAATAGGTGCGTTTCCATCCTTTATCGCTTCTATTCTCCTATTTATTGTTCTACTATTAACATACAAACTTTTTAATCGAAGTTCTAATCATATAAAAATAACACTTGCTATTTTTTACAGTCTTACTTATGGATTTGGTTGGATACCATTTTTCCTTGCAAGTGTTACAAATGATGCAGATTATATACCACATATCATTGTGTACGAACTATGTACGATGATTGGCACGATCCTTATTTTATATTTACTACACATATTACAAACGCAAGTTCGTCTCCAAAATGAACTTATGAACGCTGAGAAATTTCATTTAATCGGCGAAATGGCGGCTTCCATCTCTCATGAAATTCGTAATCCTTTAACTTCAACGAAAGGATTTTTGCAACTTTTACAGTCAGATACATGTTCTGAGAAGGAACGAAAATTATATATCGACATAGCCATTAATGGGATCGAACAAGCAAATCATGTTCTTACAGACTACTTAACTTTTGCAAAACCGAGTATTGAAAAAGAACAACAATTACAAGTAGAGGATGAGTTACTTCATGCGTTATCTTTAATTACACCTCTCGCCAATTTAACAAATGTTCGTATGCATTACATAAAACAAAGTACATCTTTCTTTATAGCTGGTGAAAGGCAAAAGCTGAACCAATGCTTATTAAATATTTTAAAAAACTGCATTGAGGCTATGCCTAACGGTGGTGACCTTATTCTTACATTAGTTCCAGACCATAAACATATACAATTGTATATAAAAGATACAGGCGTTGGTATGGATCCAGAACAAGTAAAACGCCTCGGGTCACCCTTCTACTCGACGAAAGAAAAAGGGACCGGACTCGGGATGATGGTCGTCTTCAGTGTCATTCAAGCAATGAATGGAAAGATTGATATTATTAGTGAAAAAGGAACAGGTACAACATTTTTATTAACTTTCCCAATCATACAAAAAACGTGATGAAATTCATCACGTTTTTTCTGTTCCTTCAACTAATTCTGCAAAAGCTTTCACTTTTCCATGTGGTTTTTGATTCTCTTTCCGAGCTTTCCAAGCGCGCTCTTCTTCTCTCTTTTTCTTTGACATACTTTTCAACTCCTTTTCTCTTCTCCATGTAGTATTCCAAAATGAGAAAGAAAACTATGCATGAGTAAAAAAGGAAAAGAAGCGGTTCACCGCTTCTTTTCCTTTTTCCCACTATTTGAGCGTATCCCGATTGGTAAAGAATAATAATCAATGCGGAATGCCACCCAATGATTAAAGTTTCACTTTATCGCTGTAAAATTGCATGTTTTGCTTCTTTTAGCTGTGTAAGATGCCTTTGTTCGTGCAAATCCAGAAATTGAACCCATTGGTATAAATTCAAATCATTAAAAATAGGATGTTTCAATCCATTTTCAAATAATTCTTTTTCATCTATCACACTATGAAGTGCATGTAATAATTCTTGTCGTGAATGTTCTAGTAATTGAATTCCTTGCAGTTTTTTCATTAATGTTTCTGTTGGTTTCATTTGTTGAGGAGCTTCCCGTTTATATGTGCGATCAAGCGTAAGTTGGAGGTCTTTAAATGGAGCAAGCTTTCTTTCTTTTTTTTGCAAAGCATATACAAGGGCAGATGTGACAGACTGTTCAACTAAATGTAAATGATGCAAAATTTGAATAATACTCCATTTATCACGACGTGGCTTTACATTCACCTCAGTATCATTTAACATTTCAATTTCTGATAACAGCGTGCTTCGTGTAGACTGTAATGAGTGGACTAAAGTTTCTAAACTAATATCCATATTAGATTGAAGCATAATGCTTTCCCCCCTTTTGTTGGTGAAAAGAGGTGCTCCTTATTAGAAACACCTCTTAATAATTCTGAATTTTCTTTTATTATCTCATCATTTTTCTATTATGTCGATGTTAAACATGTGAAAAAAAGCGCATGTTTTTTACAATTTTGTGTCGTCAACAGCACGTAACCACGCTTCAATTTCTGTAATTACACTTTTTACACAACCTTCAGCAAATGGCGATGTTAAATTTGCAACTTCTACTAATTCTAAGAATGATTTACTTCCACCTTGCTGACAAAGATTCACATAATCTTCCCAAGCCTCTTGTCTATTATCTCTTGCACGTTTCCAAAATTGCAGCGCACAAATTTGAGCTAACGTGTAGTCAATATAATAGAACGGTGAGCTATAAATGTGACCTTGACGTTGCCAGAAACCACCGCGCTCTAAATAATCATTATCTTCATAATCACGATGTGGTAAATATTTCTTCTCTATGTTACGCCATGCTGACTTACGTTCTGCTGGCGATGCTTCTGGATTCTCATATACATAATGTTGATATTCGTCTACAGATACACCGTACGGTAAAAATAGAAGTGCTGAACTTAAGTGTGAGAAATAATATTTTTCCGCATCTTCTTCAAAGAATAACTTCATCCATGGCCATGTAAAGAATTCCATACTCATTGAATGGATTTCACACGCTTCATATGTTGGCCAATTGTATTCTGGAATTTCATACTTACGACTTTCATATACTTGGAAAGCATGACCAGCTTCATGTGTTAGTACATCAATGTCACCAGACGTTCCATTAAAGTTTGAGAAAATGAATGGCGCTTTATAATTCTCAATATATGTACAATATCCACCACCAGCTTTTCCTTTTTTCGCAACTAAATCTAATAAATCATTATCTAGCATGAAATTAAAAAATTCATCTGTTTCAGCTGATAATTCTTTATACATCGTTTTCCCGTGATTAATAATCCAATCCGCATCACCTTTTGGAGTTGGGTTACCTGTAGCAAACTCAAAGTTTTCATCATAATAAGCGAGCTTTTCTACACCAATGCGTGCTTTTTGTCTATTTCTTAACTCTGTTGCAACCGGAACGATATAATCTAATACTTGCTGGCGATAGTTCGCAACCATTTCAGCATTATAATCTGTACGATACATTCTCGCATATCCTAATTCAACAAAGTTTTTAAAACCAAGTGTTTTTGCAATTGTTGTTCTCACTTTAACAAGCTCATCATAAATACGGTCTAACTCTTCCTCATTCCCAGCTAAAAATCCGTAATATGCTTCACTTGCTGCTTTACGTTCGCTTCTTTCTTTTCCTTGCATAAACGGAATAAGTTGTGATAATGTTCTTTCTTCTCCTGCAAAGTCAATTTTTGCAGATGCTAACAACTGTGTATATTGTGAAGACAATTTATTCTCTAATTGCAAATCTTTCACTACTTCATCTGAATATGTTTTTAAATCACATTCAGCTAAAGCAAATAATTGCTTTCCATAATACGCTTCTAATTCTTCACGGAATGGAGAATTCATTAACGCCTTATAATATTTTGTTCCGTAGCCTTGTACAACCGGGGAGTATTCATCAAAGAAATCTTGCTCTTCTTTATAAAAAGAATCTGTCGTATCAACAGAATGACGAATGTAACAAAGATTCCCCATTGTACCAAAATCATTGCGAATTTCATTGATTGAATTAATTACTTGTTTTTGTTCTTCAACCGTTTTTGCATTATCGAACTTTTCTAAAGCAACAGTAAACTTCTCTTTTAATTCTTCAATATTTGGCCGTTTATATTCATAGTCTTTAAATGACATGAACGCGCCCCCTCTCCATTATATGCATCATTACTATAATTCAATGCTTACTTACAAATATCCTCTTATTTTTCAGCAAAATACAGCAGATACTGTCATGATTACATGTAAACAAAAAAGCCTTGGATTTCTTTATCCAAAGCTCATTTGGAACATATTGTTATTTTTCATACTTTCCAATCTTTTTTAATAGATCCAGTAATTCATCCTTTTCATCTTTCGTTAACATTTCGAAAGACTGATGTATAACTTGCTCATGCCCAGGAAAAATAGAAGCAATAAAGCTCTCTCCAGACTCCGTTAATTGTGCATAAATAACACGTCTATCATTCGGGCACGGGATTCTCTTTACTAGTCCTTTTTTCTCTAGCTTATCTACAACGTATGTAATGCTGCCACTAGCTATTAAAATACGCTCACCAATTTGCTGAAGTGGTTGGCCTCCTTTATGATATAGTAGTTCTAATACAGCAAACTCAGTTGGATTTAATCCGTTACTTTGTATGGATTTATTTGTAGTATCCATAACAGAACGATGTACACGGGATAATGCAATAAATACTTTTAAAGATTGAGAAATATCTGCTCGCTCATTATTTGATGTCATACCATTTCAACCCTTCACTTAAATTCTCCACAACAAAAAGAAAAGCAATGTAGTACTTCATTACAATTTCCGAATGAATATTCACTCATCCCTTTTCCTCTCCCTAATATAATGCAAATGATTCTTGAATAAAAACATGACAATTTTAACATAGTTTATATATAATGATAATAAAAAAGAAGGAGTACCAAATTTGAAATTCAAATTACAAAGCATAGTTTTTTACATACTGCTTGTTATACTGCCAACGATAGGGATTGGTGCCGCATTTTTTTCGTATCACACTTATCAAATGAAACAGGGAAACAAATTATCTGCTCATACTGTTCTCTTTTTATATAGAGACTATTTAGACCATCACCTTGGTGAAGCGATTTCTGCCTTAGAAATGCTCGCAAAAGTCGTAGGTACCGAGACTGGTAACATAAATGGAATTAAACAAATTGTACATGATACAGATGGAAACGATGCACGATTTTCTGGTCTATATTACGCTACACCAGAAGGAATCATTACAATCGCATCAGAAGGTGAATCAAGGCCTGTAGATGTCTCAGACCGTAAGTATATTCAAGACGCATTACAAACTAAGAAAACAACTGTATCATCTGTCATTACAGATCGCGTCCTTGGACATCAAGCTATTATGATTGCCTCGCCAATATTTAATAAACAAAAGGAACTCTCTGGGTTATTGTTAGCTAGTTTACGCTTTGACTACATTTCATCCTCTTTAAATGCTATTAAACCACAATATCATTTCGAAGTAACTGATAAACATGATGTAGTTTTTCTAACCGATGATAATAATGAAACAAGTGATGAGCATTCTAATATGCTTACTACCCCACTCCAAAGATTAAACTGGAAGGTCTCTGTTTCTCCGTTACCTATTCATCAACAAACCTTATACCAGTTAGTTTCAATAGAATGTATAGCTACTTTATTTTTAATGTCTATTTTATTTTTACTCGCTCAATATATGTTATTAAAACGGCAAACAAAACTAGAAAGACAACAAAATGAACTACAGAAGATTGAATTGGTTGGAACTTTTGCGGCTAGTACAGCTCACGAAATCCGTAATCCCCTTACTGGAATTAAAGGACTCGTTGCTCTATTAAAAGAGAAATATAGAGATGAACAGGATCAGTTCTACTTTTCAGTAATTGAACAAGAAATTGAACGTATTAATGAGATTGTAAGCGAATTTCTTATTCTTGGAAAGCCAACTGCCATCATTGAGCAAACATATGATGTAAGAACGATTCTTAATGAGGTAGCAGTAATTATTCAATCTGAGGCGAATTTGCATAGTATTATATTCCATTTACATTTGCCAGACCACCCTGTTCATATATGTTGCTCAAAAGACCATATGAAACAAGTGGTTTTAAATATTACCAAAAATGCAATTGAAGCTATGAACTCTGGGGATACATTAACCATTGTAGTAACAAACAACGAAAAACATGCACAATTGCAAATTATTGATACCGGAAAAGGAATTCCAAAACATATTCAAAAACACCTCTTTCATCCGTTCTTTACTAATAAAGATACTGGAACAGGTCTTGGACTTGTCATATGTAAACGAATTGTAGAGATGTACAATGGGCACATTTTTATTGATAGTAAAGAAAGCGAAGGAACGACAGTTCATATCGAAATTCCTTTACACAAAGTATAATTATCCTTATCCCAAAAGGATAATTATACTTATTTCATAAAACCAGCCACAAGCATTCGCCAAAAATTACTCGATTTCCCTTCATACCCTATTTGAAAAATAGGTGCCTTTATAATTGACCACCATCTCGGTGTTTGTTTTTCTTTATAACGCTGATACTGTAATATAAGCTTGTCCAATTCTTGACTAACTTGAATTGTCTCCATACTGTTTAACCCACTTGTTAATCCTAAATGAATCATTTCTTCACGTTTCATATGAATATCATGCGAAAGCTTTTCTAATGTGTACTTCCTTTTTACAGTAAACATTCATATCCCCCTTATTATTCTTCCATGCTCTAAACGTCTCTTCTACTTTAGTGCTTTAAACATTTAATCCTATTTGAAGAATCAGAAAATTTAACATTTTCCCCCTGTAATTTACAAATCTTTACCCTCACTTTGAGAATTATTACAAATTATTCTATCTTTGTAAATACATTCGCAATAATAGACATTTTTTTCATCTTCTTTTTTGTAAATGCTCAGTAAACAGTGGGTTCTCTATTTTTAATGTACTTTTCTTCGACATTTTTTGTTTAATTTATGTGAAAACGCAAAACATAATGATGATTGATAAAGTGAAACTTTAATCAGTGGGGGGATTGCTCCCCCCACTGATTATTAGCCCTCACCAATCGGGCATTTACGGACAGTGGATCTCCCACCTAACTTCTTTGCTCCAGCCGAATTTTGAGGTGGGTGTCTTACTGCCCGCAAATAGCGGGATAAAATAGAAAGGAAATATTCAAATGCACAAATATACTATTACATTTCTCGTCTTCACCCTGTTCATACCCTTCTTCCTATTTCCTATTCAAGCAAACGCTCATACGAATAAAGTTGCTATTGTCATCGATGATTTCGGCAATAATATGAAAGGAACTGATAGAATGTTATCACTTCCTATTCCACTTACTATTGCTGTTATGCCATTTCTTCCTTCTACTAAACAAGATGCAATAGCTGCCCATAAAAAAGGGCATGAAGTTATTATACATATGCCCATGGAACCAATTAGAGGAAAAAAAGAGTGGCTCGGACCAAAAGCGATTACAACAGATTTAAGCGATGAAGAAATAAACAACCGACTCGAACAAGCAATTCAAGAAATACCTCATGCAATAGGAATGAACAATCATATGGGATCAAAAGTAACCGCCGATGAAAGGATTGTACGTCTTATACTTTCTGCCTGTAAAAAACACGGTTTATTTTATTTAGATAGTAAAACGAATCCTAATAGTGTTGTCCCAAAAATCGGTAAAGAATTAGGGGTACCTATCATTGAAAATCAATTATTTTTTGATGATGTATATACGGCAAGTCATATTTCAAGACAAGCCCAATTACTCATCAAAAAAATTCAAGAAAAACCAATCATGGTAGCTATCGGGCACGTTGGTCCTCCAGGTGAAATTACATCACGTGTTATTGAAACTTCTATTCCTAAAGTTCGCGAACATGCAGACTTCATTTTTTTATCTGATTTAGTATTATCTCCACCTCCTGTTTCAAAATAAGATTCATTTCTCGTACTAAAAAAGGTACCTATCTACATATAGCAGATAGGTACCTTTCCTTTTTAACTTAAATATGATCTACATGACTCACCCTAAATCCCTTTTTCTCTATCTTTTCAATTAATTGCTTTAATCTTTTTTCATTTAACTCATCTGATATATTTACGATAATACGGCGAATATATTGATCACCATTATCAAGCGTAAACAGTCCACCTATATTGTATGCCTTTAACAATGTCCCCAGCTCTTTAATTGTTCCCTTACAATCTTGTGTTGCAATTGTTAATATATAACCACCCGTCCGCATACCGAACGAATCTTCAATAACATCAAATACATTAGAATGTGTTAAAATACCGACAAATTCATTATATTCATTTAAAACCGCTAAAAACGGGAGACGACGAATCACGTAAAAAGCTCTAAAAAAAGAATCCTTTTCAAAAATAAACGAATTTTGATCTTCCAGCACATCTCCTGTACTTACATGCTCTAATCCGCTATTACACTTCTTCTCTAAAAGATCTACTTTATAAATAATCCCCGTGAATTCCTTCTCATCTTCTGCTAATACTGGGATCGCCCGAAATCCCGTTTCATTCATAATTTGCAAAGCCTTTTCACCAGAATCATTCGTCTTGCAAAATGTCACCTGCTGTTTCGGCAGAAAATGGTATTTAACTCGCAAAATATGTTCCTCCTTACATGTCAACATGTAATCTATATATAATAAGGAGACCTATATTTTATGAGTGAAATTTACTTTTAAAACGCTTTCATTTTTATAGAATGGTAACCACTGTGAATACACCTTTATATAACAGAACTTTTTGCCCCTTTTATCATTAAAAGCTTTACGTGATAGTTCATTAAATATTCTATACCTTCCAACCATTTTTTCGCTTCTTCTGGTGATTTTCCCCACACGATCATTCCGTAATTATGAACAAGGACTACTCCTCCACCTTCAGTAAAATTCGGAACATTACTTTCCAATAAATCAGCGAATTTTTTTTCATCTTCTACAATTGGAATTGTCATTTCTGTAATGCCTTCTTTGCCAAAAACACGTTCCACGCTGCGTTTTTCGAATGTTACTTCTCCTTCTTTCCCATATAGCTCTGACATTAAATGACTATCTACAGTCTGTACTTGTAAAATGCACTCTGCACTGCTTTTTTTATAAATATCCGCATGCATAAACGACTCTGAAGCTGGTTTTTCTTCGTTTTCAAATACTGGCTCACACATGCAATTTACTACAATAAAGTCTTCTTCAGAAAATACTCCTTTATCTCTTCCCTCTACATTTACCAAAAATGTTAATGGCTCTTTTGACGTACACATCGATAAACTAATTTTTGTACCATAAAACCAATCGCGAAGTGCCAGTTCTGCCTTCACATCTTTTAATTCGTTCCATTTCTTCAGAAAAATAACATTTCGTCACCCCCGGCGTAATATTAATATAATGTTCAAATCCTTTCTATGTAAAAGGAATGTTTTTTGATTATTCTAAAAATTTAATTGAATTATCACACGAGAATGCCTTTTTGTCAATATGGTTTCAGCACCTATCGGAAAAATAGACATATCCCCTATAAGCACTCCTGTCTATTTCTTACTTGATTTTGTACATATAAAAAATACGTTATTCTTCTTATTAAAGAATAACGTATTTTTCTCATTTATTATTTTTTTATTGCGTTATACAAAAATTGTGCATATTGTTCACGTGTTACGAAATTATCCCCTAAAAAGTTCCCATTCCCATCACCTTTTGATATGTTATTATCCTCTAAAGCTTTCACATATCCTTCTGCCCAATGACCAGTTGGTACGTCTTTAAAGTTCTCCAAATTACGTTCATTTGCTTTTAACTGAAATACTTTTTGTAATACTACTGACATCTCGTACCTAGTTAATACTCCTTCTGGACGAAACTTCCCTGTACCATCTCCTTGCATAATTCCAGCTTGTGCAACTGTAGCAATATCTTGCTCGAACATATGCCCTTTCGTATCTGTAAATCTCTCTTTCTGCTCTACTTTATTTTCTAATTTCAAGTACCTTTGTACTAAAGATGCAACTTGTCCACGGGTAATATTATCCCCAAATCCAAATTGTCCATTTCCATATCCTTTAAAAATATTTTCTTTCGCTAAATAACTAATTGCCTCTTCTGACCAATGTCCTTTTGGTACATCTTTAAATTCTACTACTTCTACTTTTTCATCTTCTTTAGAGGTATTGTCTTCTTTAGAAGTGTTATCCCCTTTACTTTCTACTACATTTTGAATTACAGATCCTGTAAAGAAGATTCCTGTATCCGCAAATGGATCTTTCACTCCAAATTCATATATTTTCTCACCTGGTGTACTCCATTTCACTATACCATTACTATACGTACCACCATCACTCTTCAGACGGATTTTTGTGGATACCTCTCCGTCTTTTTCGTATATAGGTACTTTTACTTCTTTATTTACTTCTGCTTCCTCTAGAAATACTTTTTGATTTTGAACATTAATATATGCTGTCTTACTTAATTCCACAACTGGTCTCACATCGCGGATTTCATTTGCCACAAAACTTAGAAATACTAACTTTTTCAAATTGCTAACTGGTGTTAAGTCTGAAATATAATTTGCCTCTAAATCAAGTTTTTGTAAGTTTACTAGACTTGATAATGGAGTAATATCTTTTAACTCATTGTTAGGTAAGTTTAAAACTTTCAACTGTGTCATCTTACTTAGAGGAGTAGCATCTGTTATTTCATTTTTTCCTATCCATAACTCTTGTAATTGATTCAATTGATCAATACCTGATAAATCTTTAACTTTATTACGCGTTAATACTAAATCTTTTAACGGTAACATATAAAGCGGTTTAATATCTTGAATTTGATTTCCTGCTAAAGATAAGTATGTTACATTTTTTAGCTTACTTATCGGAGCAACATTCGCAATTTTATTATTTGCTAAATTCAAGTAATCTAGTTGTTCCATTTTCGCTAATTCTGTTATATCTTCAATTTGATTTCCTGCTAAATATAAACTTGTTACATTCTTCATTTCCGTTAATGGTGCAACGTTTGTAATTTTATTATTACTTAAATCAAGAGAATCTAAATTATCCATCTTCACAAGTGGTGTTACATCTACAATTTCATTAGCGCGTAAAGCCAAATGTTTCAATTGCTTTAGGCTCGTAAAGAACGACGGATCTTTTATCTTCGCATTTGCAATTGTTAAAGATTTTAAATTCGGCATGTATTTCAATCCACTATAATCGAGAATCTCATTCGTATTTAAAAACAAGTCCTTTACTTGTAATAGTTCTGCTTTCGTAATTGGTGTATTTAAATCTTTTCTATTAAATACTTTCTTATTAACAAGTTCTCTTAGTTTCTTATCTGTTATCATGTTTTGACTATCAACTGGATTATCCGTTCCCTTATTGCCTGAATTAGAGTTATCATCTGGTTTCTCTGTCTCTTTATCACCTAAAGTTGGATCTTTAATTTCAAATTGAACTTGATATTTGTGATCATATCCAATAGCCGGAATAAGTATATGCATTTGCATATTGTGCTTCTGCTCAAATTCGCCAATTTCAAATTGGACTACTTTCGTTCCATTTTTTCTTTTGTCTTCTGACAGAACTTTCACATCATGAAATACACCAGGTTGATTTCTATCTTCTATTCTAAGATATTGAAAATAATCGCTATCTTGTATTGTTACAGTAACAATTTTTTTCCCGTCTTCAATTGCTACTTTAGGATTTTTTATGTACTGAGAAACCATAGATGGCTCATCTTTTTGATCCTTATATATTTTAATCTCAGTATCATACGTGCGATCACTGGTTGCTACTACCGACTGGTTTGTTTCAATTTTTATTGCTGCTAACGCTGGAGTAGAATACGCAGCAAATGGAATAGCTAATGTTGTTGCTACTACTAGAGCCTTAATATAACTTTTTTTCAAAATAATATCCCCTTGTCTTATATATATTTTAATTGATAATCCTTATCAATTATTAACATAATAAATGATAATGAATCTCATTATCATTGTCAATGGGAATATTACATTAAGTTTATAATTTCCATAGATAAAAAATTAAAAACCCTTTACTCAAAGGGCTTTTTTACCTATCGTATGAAGGATTTCACTTTTTTCCTTTTCATTAATAACACCAATTTTTTGCAAAATGTTTGCATACAATACAAGTTTATTATATATCCGTTCTGACATACTTCCCCTTCTTTCCTTCGACCAACTTTTTTTGTATTGGTAAATTATATGAATGAGATGAGAAAATGTGTCCACTTTTTGCATAAATACAAATCTTTTATTTTGTTACTTACTGATAGTAAAACTCCCACCTAAAAATTAGGCGGGAGTCTAGATGTATTCAATTCATTTAGCAAATTGTCCATTGAATATTATGTTTTTTGACTTCTTCTTCAAAACTATAAGGCATTTTCTTATCACAAATGACATGTTGAATTTGAGAAAATGCTGCTATTCTATAATTCCCTTTTACGCCTACCTTTGTATGATCACATAAAATAAATGTTTTCTCAGCTAGCTTAATCATCGCTTCTGAAAGTTTCGCCTTTTCTAATTCAAAGCTAGAAACCCCAAAGCCTGGCAACAACCCATCAATCGAAACGAATGCCTTATGAAAATGAAATTGATGGATTACTTGCTGTGAAATAGACCCTGACACCCGTGAATGTTTTGGGGATACTTTTCCACCAATAAATAAAACCTCACCGTGAAACATCTTTTTATTAATAGAAGATATTAATTGTGTCGCTACTGGAAAAGAACTCGTAACAATCGTTAAATTTTTACGATGAACAAGATATGGTACCATTTGAAGTGGTGTACTTCCATCATCAATCGCAATAACATCTCCATCTTCTACAAACGTTGCTGCTTTATACCCAATTCTTTTCTTCTCTTCTATATGCAGCATCTCTCGTTCTAACATTGGTGCCTCTATTCCAACTCCCGGAAGTTGAACGGCTCCACCATACACTTTCTTCAACTTCTTTTCACGATCTAATTCTTCTAAATAACGGCGAATCGTCTCTGTTGATACAGCAAACTCTCTCGCTAATTCTGAAACTTTTACTTTCCCTTTAAACTCTACCTTCTCAAGAATTGTTCGCTTTCTTTCTTCACCTACTACAGACATAGCCTCACCCCATTTATATCTACCTCATAAACTGCCTTACTTATACAAAGTTATAATTTTCTTTGTAAGTAGAAATCTCTTCATGAATATAAATACCACGCTTTTCTAATTCGTCAAAAATGATTTGTGGATTTTCAAAAGCTTCTTCAGGAGTAATAACACCGACTTTATTAACTACTCCTTTTGCAATTAACTCTGTAGCGACTCCGAATGGGATTCCGACATTTCTTGTATAAGCTCTTAATTTCTCCCAACCTACTACAGAACCATCAGATAACGGATGTGTATGATATAACACATGCCTTTGTTTTTCATTATTTTTCATACCTACTACCTCTACATGAAGTGCATAACCATAAAGCTCTGTTTCTTTTCCTTCTTTCGATTTTAGTAGATACTTCGAAATACAATCCATAATACCTATTTCTTTACCGTTTATTTCAATTTGATCATTACGCAATATACCATAATCATATAAAGCACGAATGAGCTGCATATTTTGCTCAGGCCAAGTACCTCTCGTTTCTATCAGCACAATACCTTTGTCCTTCAGTGCCTTCGCCAACGTAATCGTTTCTGAATGCGGGATTATATACTGCGTTGTTTTTCCGTAAGGCGCTGGTAATTCAATTTCTCTTGGGCGCGCAAACGGAGGTACTTGCTGAAATTCACCGCCTTCATACACTGTACGCGATGGTAAATGTGGATCATATTCATATGTCGTTGTTTCTGTAATTGATGCTGAAAAAGCAATTGGGCGGTATGAGCCATGGCTTACTCGAACTGATTCTACAGTATCTAGTTGATTTGCTGCATGCATAGCCATCATTTGCGTTACACCTGGCGTCATACCAAAACCAGGTAAACATGTTTTTCCGTTTTGAACAAATATAGAATGCGAATCATTTTCTTCACCAAATCCATTCAAATTCACACCGTGACAACCTGCTTCAGCAATACATCGAGTTGACAAACCATTTAGCTTTATCGTCGTGCCATCCATTACAATGTCATAGCCCTTCATTTTTGCAACCGTATCCTCATGATTCGTTACATCTACTTTTACAAAATCTACGCGAGGATCGTTGAGCCATTCTACTACTTTCAGGCCCTCTTCTTCATTAAAATCAGCTACTGTAATCGTCTCAAAAGATGAAAATTGTACTAAATCTAAAATTGCTTCACGACAAATTTTACCTGCTCCACCTAAGCAAAATACTTTCACCCTATAACAACTCCTTTAGCAATACTATCAACTAAACGATTAATGTCTTCTTCATGTACATCACCGATATTTCCAATACGGAACGTATCTACTTTCGAAATCTTCCCTGGGTAAATAACAAATCCGTACTGCTTTAATTCGTTATATAATTGCTGAAATTCAAATCCTGCTTCTGGATAAATGAAAGATGTAATAATAGGAGATTGATATTTTTCATCTACTAGTGGCTTAAATCCGATTTCTCTCATTCTATTCACTAATAGTTTTTGATTGTTATAATATCGATTGTAACGTGCTCTTACTCCGCCCTCTTTTTCTAGTTCCAGGAGCGCTTGATAAAAAGCGTGTACAACATGTGTAGGTGACGTAAAACGCCATTTTCCATTTTGATTTTCCATCGTTTCCCACTGATCGTATAAATCTAAAGATAATGAACGTGCCTGCCCTTGACACTTCAACAATTCATCACGCTTTGCGATAACAAAGCCGAATCCAGGCACACCTTGAATGCACTTATTCGCACTACTAATTAAAAAATCAATTTGTAAATCAGCAATGTCTATTTCAATACCGCCGAAACTACTCATTGCATCAACAATTGTAACTTTTCCATACTGCTTCCCTAATTTACATACATCTACAATTGGATTAATAATACCTGTCGTTGTTTCACAATGAACAACGGCAATATGCGTAATCTCTTTATCTTGCTGTAATAACTTTTCTACTTCTACAATATTAGTAGGCTCCCACTCTTCCGTTTGACTGACCACCACATCTATATGTAACATCTCCGCCATTTGCACAATCCGTTTACCATAGGCACCATTTGTACAAATAAGCATCTTTCCATTTGTAGGAATAACAGAACCGATTACTGCTTCAACCGAAAAAGTACCGCTTCCCTGCATTAAAACTGTTGTGTACTTTTCTTCTTCCTTTGTTGCTAACGATACAAGCCTATTTCTTACATCTTGCACCATCGTGTTATATTCAACATCCCACGTACACCAATCATATAACATAACTTCTTTTACAGTTTTTGTTGTCGTTAATGGTCCTGGCGTTAATAATAAGTAGTGATTTTCATTCATGATCCCGTGCCCCTTTTATGAAATAATAAGTTCTTGTTTCTCGATATGTTCAATTACGTCCTTGAGTTCTTGCATCGTTTCAATCGTAAAATGAGCCCCGTTTTCAACGAAACGATTACGAACTACTTCCATCTTTTCATGAAGTTCTACCGGATCCATAGTTTCAACTTCCCACTCGCTTAAGCCGAGCTCACTACTACCGAGAATTACGCCAACAGTCCACATCCCAGCATTTCTGCCCTCTTTCATATCTGACACCGTGTCTCCCACTTTTATCATATGATTCATCGGATACACACCAAGTTCCATCGCATTTTTATAGCACATCCACGGGTACGGACGACCTGCTGGAACATCATCTGGCGTCACAAGAAAATCAGGTTTATACCCTTGTAATTTTGCTTCTTTTGCAACAATGTCCATCATTTCTCTCGTATAGCCAGTTGTTGAGCCGATTTTAATGCCTCTTTTACGTAATGAAGCCATCACTTCTCTTATCCCATCAATTGGCGTGGCATAGTTTGGCAAAATAGCAAAGAGAATTTCTTCAAATTCTTTATACATCTCATGAATGTCTGCTTCTGTTGGTAATTGTCCGAAAACATGCTTCCACTCATTCGCAATACGAGGCATTTCTGTTAGTGCTCTTACATGATCTATTTTTAATAATCCCATTGGCTTACGTGCTTCTTCTGCTGTAATTTTAACACCACGTTTATGAAAAATTTTCATAAATACTTCCAGTGGTGCAAAACATCCGTAATCAACTGTCGTACCTGCCCAATCAAAAATAACTGCTTCTATTTTCATTCTATCCATCACCCTTCTTACTTATCTTTTTTGCCATTGTGACGTTCGGTTACGAAGTGCTTTCGTTCCCCATTCATATACAACTCTCACTACAATATTTGTAACAACAATAAGTACACTCATTGCAGCTGCTGGTGCTACATTTCCTGCATCATCCATATTTACAATTGATACAGCAGCTAGTTTAAAATCAGCCGCATACAAGAACACGACTGCCGATACAGTTACCATTGAATTTACGAAGTAGTACATAACCATTTCTAAAATGGCTGGTAAACACATCGGTACCGTTACTCGAAAGAAAGTTTTATAAAACGGTATGCTCATCGACTGCGAAACAAGCTCAAACTCTCGGTCTAGTTTCTTTAAAGCCGTCGTTGCCGTAACGAATGTTACAGAGTAGAAATGAATGATATTTACTAATACTAAAACGGCAATTGTGCCATATAAAGAATGAAACGGATTTGTTATTGAAAGTCCTAGAATTTGAATTGTTGGTTGACTGAAGAAAAAGACATATCCTAATCCAAGTACTAATCCAGGAATCGCTAACGGTACAATTGAGAAGAAATAACCTACTTTTCTTAAAAATTGTAGCTGTTCTATTTTTTCAATCGCATAAGCGAACACAAATGTTAAAATCGCCCCGATAACTGCCGTAACGGCTGAGACAATTACACTATTTTTAAATGCTTCAAGTCCGTCTCCTGTCAAACTTGAAAAATTAAAATGCTCAAATGTAAAACTCATATTATATGGCCATACTTTCACACTTGCAGCAATACCAACTGCCACAAATAAAAGAATGATCATAAGCGTTACTACGCTACAATATACGAATGAAATAACATCTCTTTTCTTATTATTTATTATTCTGTAAGGTACTGCTTTTGAAGATAAGAGATTCGCCTGTTTCCTTTGCGTAATACGATCAACTGCAAATGCGAAAATAGCTGGGATTAATAAAATCATTCCGACAGTTGCGCCCATGGACATATTTTGCTGTCCAATTACTTGCTTATATACGTCAGTAGCAAGCACATTATATTGTCCACCAACAATTTTTGGTGCCCCAAAATCAGTGAAACTAAGTGTAAATACAACGAACATCGCACTAATTAATCCGTATTTCACACTAGGTAAAGTAACCGTAAGAAACTGCTTCGCTTTACTTGCACCTAACATATTAGAAGCTTCATATAAACGATAATCAGAACCTTGGAAAGCAATTAATAAAATAAGGAATGCTTGTGGAAATGTATACATAACTTCAGCCATTACAATTCCTACTGGTCCGTATAACGGTATTTGTATTCCTTCAAATAAACCAAACATCCCTTTTGTTATTAATCCTTGATTACCAAATAAATATGTAAGCGCAATACCGTGCATCATCGTCGGTGCGAATAATGGTAATAATGCTACGTATTGAAATACGCGTTTTCCAAAAACATTGGTACGAGCAATCGCATATGCATAAGCGAACGCGAGTGTAACTGAAATAATTGTTGTAGCGCCCGAAATCCATATCGTATTTTGTAATGATTGTACTAGCGTTGGTGTTGTGAAATATTTACTGAAATTCGCAACACCAACGCTAGCTCCGTCTTTATCGTAAAAGGCTTGTGTAAATAGTTGTAATAGAGGCAATACAAGCATGATAAAAAATGAAAGAAGCATACCAATAATTAATAGTCTTTGTAGCCACTCTTCTTTACCGATACGTCTTTTAATCTTTTTTTTCGCACTTTCCACCTTTAAATTTTCTAACATCTCCATCTATACAATGACCTTCTTTCCATATGACAACATATGATTTTCTGAGAAAGAGATTTGAATTGGCTTTCCTTTTCTAATAGCAGTTTCCTCTACTTCTGATGCCAATATATCCACTACAATTTTCTCGTTATAAAGGTGTGTTTTCTCTTCTATAACCCGCACTTCCGTCCGGTATACAGAGCCGCGAAATTCCATGCTTTCTACAACTGTTTTAATACCATTATTTTGTACAACTGTTACATGTTCCGGACGAATTGCATGTTCTTCGTTATTTTTCGAAAAGAAATTAATAGAACCAATAAAATCTGCCACAAACGGATTGGCTGGTCTTTGATAAATCTCCTCTGGTGTTCCAATCTGCATAATTTCCGCATGATTCATTACAACAATTTTATCAGCCATCGTTAATGCCTCTTCTTGATCATGCGTTACCATAATAGTTGTTACTCCCACTTTTTCTTGCAAATCGCGCATTTCTCTACGCAACTTTTCACGCACTTTTGCATCTAAAGCTGATAACGGCTCATCGAGTAACAAAATATCGGGAGACAGAGCGAGCACACGTGCAAGTGCCACTCGCTGCTGTTGTCCACCAGACATTTGAGCAGGATATTTATCTTTTACATTCAGCAAATCAACAAGTTCTAACGCCGATAGCGCCTTCTCTTTTACTTCTGCTTTTCCATATTTTTTTGTCTTTAAGCCGTATTCAATGTTTTCAAGTGCTGTTAAATTCGGAAATAATGCATACGATTGAAACACCATTCCGAAGTTCCTCTTTCCGGGAGGTAATGCTGTAATATCTTTTCCATCCACAGCTATACTACCTGTTGTTGCCTCTTCTAGCCCTGCTAAAATTCGAAGCAATGTTGTTTTCCCACAACCACTTGGGCCTAATAAACATACAAACTCATTTTTTTTCACAGTAAAAGAAATATCTTTTAACGCTGTAAATGCATCAAACTGTTTTTGAATGTGTTGAATTGATAAATATTCGCTCATTTTTTCTCTCTCCCACTCACTTACTTTTTCGGTTCTGCTTTTTGGCCAAACTCTTTTTCCCATTTTTCTAAAATTTTGTCGCGATTTTCTGCTGCCCACTTAAAGTCATTCTTTTTATATAACTTTTCTGTCACATCTTTAGGGAATCCATCTGGAAGTTTATAATCATTTTTAATTGTCGCAAATCCATTTTTCTCGAAGTATAACTTCATTACATCATCAGTAATTGCCCAATCTAAAAATGCTTGCGCTAATTTATCATTTTTTGCATTATCTTTTTTAATAAGTGCGTTTGCTTCTACTTCCCAACCTAATCCTTCTTTCGGCAATACAACTTCAACTGGTGCACCTTTTTGTTTCTCTTTCAAAGCACTATAAACCATTGATACACCAACTGGATATTCACCTGCACCTGCTAATTTCGCTGGTTTTGAACCTGAATGAGTATAAGTTGCCATATTATCATGAAGTTTCTTCATGTAATCCCAGCCCTTATCTTCTCCCATAATTTGTAGCCATGCAGAAACTGTTAAAAATCCTGTTCCAGAAGAAGCTGGATGTGGCATAACTAGTGTTCCTTTATATTCTGGTTTCGTTAAATCTTCATATGATTCTGGCATCGGTAAATTTTTCTTCTTCAATTCTTCTTTATTCACAGCAATCCCCGTCATAAATGCAGTATTTCCTACCCATTTTTCCGGTTGCTTATCATCTTTAAATTGCGGAAGAACACGATCTGCTCCTTTTGGAGAGTATCCTTTTAACATATCTTTTTTATCTAAAGCTAATAGACTTGATGCAGCAGTTCCCCATACAACATCTGCTTGTGTATTTTTCCCTTCTGCTAGCAATTTCGCTGTAATAACTCCTGTTGAATCACGTACAATGTTCAACTTCACATCTGGATATTTCTTTTTAAAAGAATCAAGGTAAATTGGCACAAGTTCTTCTTCAATCGCTGTGTAAACAGTTAATGACCCAGATAATTTATCATCTTTTACTTTTGCCCCAGCACTTTCTTCTTTCTTTGCACCACACCCCATTAATAACGAAAATACCATTCCAGTTGCTACAGCTTTAAAGATTGTTTTTTTCACTGTCTCTCTCTCCTTTTACAAATCTTATGTACAACTCAAATATAAACAACTAGTGTAAAAGCAGTATTAAACCAACATTAATCTTTTGTTTGTTGTTTGTTTTTGTGTAATACGTTGCTACTTCTATGTTTTTTCTCATTTTTCTGCTAATATCAATCGTGAAATTTACAAATAATTAAAAAAACCTTTATAATCCCACAAAAAAATGAGGCGTTTGTAAAAAACGCCTCATTTTTGTTTACCTTTTTTTGAATTACGATTTGCGTACTTCGCACTATTTTCTCCTTCATACTCTACTGCAAATTCTGCATCGGGTAAGCTTTCTTTCGGAGTTTTATTATTATTAATTGCTGCATTTTGTTTTACTTTCCTTTTTACCAACATACTCACCTGCTCTCACTAAATAACTTTCTATTCTAGTTTGAAACAACTTAAAGTAATTATTACTGGGAAGTGTTAACAAGTACATAAGAGCTTATATATGGAAATACTACATACGAACAAGCCATTACAAAAAGGAGCGATGACTTTGAAGGAGAAAGAAACGATCCAATCGCCAATTTTAGACGAGATGCTCCCTCATCAAATGAACTTTCCATCTTTTAAAGGCACAGGAAAAAAGATGCAACAACCTTTTATAAATCAATATGATGTTGTAATTGGAGACAGTAAATATGATTCCACTAACAGTCCTCTTAATAATTGGAGTGATGAGGTAGACCCCGCCATTATGGCTGGGGAAGAATGGATACATCCTACAAATGATATTGGGTGGATTTCAGAAGAAAATCAAGAACTACTTAAAAACGAAGTTGATAAGAAAAATGATGCTTTTATGCATCCTCAATTTGGAATTAACGACTAAAAAACCATTCTACCTAACATAGGTAGAATGGTTTCATACTATCCAATAATAATTCTCTCTTTCGGATATTTATAGCGAGGTGGTTGCTCTCTTCCGCCACTAGCTAATATAAATGTTAAAATACCGACGCGTCCGATAAACATAAGTACAATGAGTACCAGTTTACCAACAGTTGTTAAATCGGGAGTAATACCTGTTGATAGTCCCGTTGTCCCGAAAGCAGAACAAACTTCAACTATTAAGCTCATAAGTGGTACATTTTCTGTAATGGATAAAATAAATAGCGCTGAGGCACATAATAAAATCCCCATCGTCATAACAACAGATGCTTTCAGTACATCTTCTTCATGTATCTGACGTTTGAAAACTCGGACTGTTCTCCCGCCCCTAGCAAATGTATATAAGGATAATATACTAACAGCAAATGTTGTTGTACGTATTCCGCCCCCAACTGAGCTTGGAGATGCTCCAATGAACATTAATATACTCATAAATAAAAGCGTTGGTTGTGATAATTCACGGATGTCCATTGTAGCCAGTCCACCACTTCGCGTCGTCACAGATTGGAATAGCGTATAAAATACAGTTTCATGCCATGACTTTCCTACTAAAAAATGATTTCGTTCTAATAGAAAAATCATAATTGTTCCAACAATAACGAGTGCAAAAAATGTCGTTGTCGTCAATTTTGTAAATAATGAAAAGCGAAATAGTTGCTGTCGCCTTTTACTAAGGAATTGCTTTACTTCCATTAACACCGGGAAGCCTATAGCTCCTAAAATAATAAGTAACATATGAATCATTTGAACAATATAATCCTTTTTGTACGGAATCAGTGATTGTCCAGTTAAATCAAATCCTCCGTTCGTAGTTGCGCTAACAGCGGCAAAGAAACCGTGAAAATAAGCTTCTTGCCAAGTCGGGAAGTAAAGTAGAAATCTTGTACCTAACAGTATTGCTCCAATGAGCTCTATCGAAATAATTACAATTAAAATAGAACGCATCAATTCTACAAGACCCGATAAATTCCCTTGATTATGGTCTGCCATAATTAATCTTCTTCGTTGCAAACCAATCTTTTTCCCCGTTATGATCCAAACGAATGTACCAAGCGCCATAATTCCTAAGCCGCCTAATTGTAAAATTAGGGCTAGAACAATAATTCCTGCCGTAGTAAATGTATCTGAAATCGTAACAACAGACAATCCCGTAACACTTACCGCACTAACGGATGTAAATAAGGCATCGATAAACGTCCATTTCACACCATCCTTCGTAACAAACGGTAAACTAAGCAATATCACCGATACGACTACTGCTAATAAATAAAACAAAACAATGAGTTGCACGGGACGTAATTTTTGTAAAAACTTTTTTATATCTCTCATTCCATCACTTCGCTACCTTTTTTCTATCGATTAAATAAAGAAAAATCATCACTTTCTTCATTTGTAAATAACTTCTCGAATAATTTCGCAAATACCATTCCGTATACAGTTCCATTTCCCCCATATGGCAGTGCGTAATATAAATTATGTATTTTTTTATCTTCTTTTAAAATAGGGAGACCATCATGACTGCCACCAAATGCTGCTGCCCAATAGTACTCTGCCTGTATATTTTTATTTTGCGGGAACATTTCTTTTACAATGTTAATAAGGATATCACGCTTATGCAATAATTTCGTATCGCCGATTGTTTGAATTTGCATCGCTTCATCTAATCCACCTACAATAATGCGGTTTTGATACGTTCGAAAATATAAGTAAGGCCGCGCTGTTTCCCAAATTAATGATTGCTCATGCCAGCCTCCAAAATGATCTATTTTATTTGTTACAACAGCATAAGACGTTTCTACTGTTGTGTTTTTTTCTTTCTTTCCAAAGATTGCTTCATAACCTGTCGCCATAATAATATTCTTTGCTACGATTTTATTTCCTGTGTTCGTATAACAAATTAAATCATTGTGGATTTGTTTAATATGTAATGCCTCTGTATGCTCATATATAGTAGCACCCATTTGTTTCGCTTTATGCAAAAGACTATGCGCTAATAAATATGGATTCACTTCTGCATCACCGTTTGTATATAACGCTGCTTGTTTTGCAAATGAATAACGCTTCTTAATATCAGACTCTGTAAAATATTCAACCGGAAACCCATAATGGCGTAACGTATTATATTCTTCTTGTAAAAATGAAATATCTTCATCTCTACTTGCATAATACAAACTATTTCGTGGAATAAAATGGGGATCAATATCGAGAGTTGGCACAACTTTCTCCATTGTTCTAAGTGCTTCATAACAAAGTCTATATGCCCGCACCCCTTTCTCTTCACCAAATGTATGAATAAGAGAGGTCAACGATTTATCATGAACAAATTGTAATAATCCTGTATTTGCAGCTGTGCTACCACATGCAATTGCTCTTTTTTCAATGAGCATAACACGCATTCCAATTTTAGCTAACGAATACGCTATATGAGCACCCGCTTCTCCACTTCCAATTACTAGCACATCACATATCATATCATTTTCTAACGTTGGATAACAAGGTACAGAAACTCCAGCACTCCAAAACAACTTACCGGTCATAAGCTTCATAATTATACTCCTACAATGTATTTTTCTCCTCCCTATGTTTCGTCATTTTTCATAAAAAAATCCAACTAACATACGCTAGTTGGATTTCTTCTTTTTAATTAGAACGCTCTTCAAGCCAATTTCCAACCGTCGGATATGTTTGCTTTACAGCCGTTCCACCATACACAATAGACATATGTCCTGTCGGTAAACATACATACTGTTTATCTGTGCTAGAAATATGATCAAGTAAAGCCTCTACTTGACATGGCAAAGCAATATGATCACGTTTCGCGGAAATATTTAAGACATTCGCCTTAATATTTGCAAGGTCTACCTTTTGTCCGCGAATAACGAGTTCACCCTTCACTAATTTATTATTTTGATAAAAATCACGAATCCATTGTCTATACGATTCACCTGGGAATGGAATACCGTCACCAACCCATTTTTGAACTAACTTCCAGCTTTCGACGAAGCGCTCATTTTCTGAACGATCGACTAAAGCAACATATGGACCAACGAAGTTTGTAATTGGTTTTAACATCTTATTTCCGAAATCAATCATTTCTGGCGGAATATTTCCGAATGTATCAACCGCTTTATCCAAATTGAAATATTTCTCATCTAGTAAAGGACCGTATAATCCTGTTTCAGAGAAATCAAAAGGACTTGTCATAAAAATCAAGTTACGAATTGGCATGTGCGGATGAAGTGCTGCATAAATAGATGTTAATGTTCCACCCATGCAATAACCAAGTAAAGAAATCTCGTCCGATTTTGCAGTTCTCATTACTTTTTTCACTGCTTTTGCAATATAATCGAACACGAAATCATCAAATTTTAAATGACTATCTTCTAAACCAAATGTGCCCCAATCAAGCATATATACATCAAAACCACGATCTACTAAATATTCCACTAAACTATTTCCTGGAGTTAAATCCATAATATATGGTTTATTAATAAGAGCATATATTAATAAGATTGGAACTCTCTGCGTTTTTTCTTGTTTTGGAATGTAACGATACAGCTTCGTTTTATTCTTCGTCCAAATAACCTCTTTCGGTGTTAAACCAACTTGTGGTTCTGGTTCGCGTAATAAAATTTCGCTCGCTCTTTTCACACGACGATATGCTTTGCGATATTCTTCTGGGTACAACTCTAATTGCTTTTCCCATTCTGTTACGAATGTAGTCATTTTTTTATCCCCTTTTCGGTCGATTTCTTTCTAAAAAAAGAAGTGCATTCCTGCTATGGATATGCACTTTTTTCTTACTTCATTACATGTATAATCCGCCGTTAATGTTTAATTGCTGACCAGTGATATACGCACCGTCACGGCATAGGTATACTACACCTTTTGCAATTTCATCAGCTTGACCAAAACGTTTTTTCGGGATTTTCGCAACGATTTTTTGACGCACTTCTTCTGGTACTTCCGCTACCATTTCAGTATCAATAAATCCTGGGCAAATTGCGTTTACAGTTACATTTGTTTTAGCAAGTTCTAACGCTAATGATTTTGTAAATCCTAACATACCTGCTTTTGCTGCTGAGTAATTTGTTTGTCCAAATCCACCAGCTTGGCCAATAATAGAAGAAATACTAATGATTCTTCCTTCTTCTGCTTCCGATATGTATGGAAGTACTGCGCTTGTCGTATTGAATACGCTACTTAAGTTCACGTCAATTACGCGCTCCCAATCTTCACGATTTAATTTTTTGAATGTACGATCTCTTGTAATACCAGCATTATTAACAAGAATATCAACTTTACCAAAATGATTCACAGCTTCTTCTACAAGTCTGTTTGCATCTTCTACTTTAGAAACATCTGCTTGAACTGCATAAACGTCATGTCCTTCTTTTCCTAATTCATTTACTAAGTTTTCAGCTGCTTCTTTACTGCTGTTATAGTTAATAACAACTTTTGCTCCCTCTTGTGCTAACGCTACTGTAATTGCTTTCCCAATTCCTTTTGCCCCACCTGTTACGATTGCTACTTTGCCATTTAATTGAACCATTTCTTTTCCCCCTTAAATGAATTTGTGAACGATTGTTATGAATCATTTTGGTACTCATACTAATAGAGTCCATATATTAATTATGTTTCGTTGTTTATTCATGAAAAAGAGATTCTCCCTCTCTCTTTTTCACGTTATAAACAAACGCTTTTATCATTTTTTATTTTCTGGCTTATTCGCAGGCTTTACTTCTTCTTTTACAGGTACTTGTAGTTTAGCTAGTACCGCATTTTGCTTTTCTAGTAATTCTAGAATTTGATCAACTTTCGTTTCTAACGTGCGAATATCTTGTTTTACTTTCGTAACATCACGCTTTAATGTAGGAGCTTGTCCTAATGAATCCACTTTCTCTTCTAGAACTTCCTCGATGTTATCAACTTTATTTTCTAAGTTAATAACAAGCGTAGCTACTCTAGCGATATCCTCTTTCGTTGGCACATTCACTTGTTCTAAATAACTTTTTGTCGTATCATTTAATGCTTTTTGATAAAACAAATTCAAGTCTAGAACGCTGCCCATCCAAGCAGAATATTCTTCTGTTTTAATTGTTTCATTGAGCGCTTTTCCCCAAAATGTTTCGGTTTGTTCATAAGCATTTTTCCATGCTTGCAATGGATCGAATTTTTGATCAATCACTTCGCCTACACTCCCTTTTTTGTTTTTGAAACAATTCAACCTATTCACTATTTTCTAATATTCCGAATAAAACTTCAAGTCTATATTTTATTTTTCTTTATTTTCTAACAAATGTATTGACATTAAAAACAGATAGGTGTAAATTGCACTTATAAGCAAAAAATTCCATCTAACTGATTCATGAGGTGATGCACAATCATGCTACATAATGAACCAGAACACCCAGAAAGTTTGGAAAAAAACCAAGCGAAACAACCAAACTCCATGCCAAAAAACTTCTTAGTTCCTTTCTTACTTCTCTGTCTAAAAGACTGGAGTCTTCATGGTTACAAACTCATTCAAATGCTAATGGACATCGGCTTTTCTTCTGTTGACCAAGGTAATGTGTATAGAACATTGCGCAAGTTAGAAAAAGAAAATCTCATTTCTTCCACTTGGGATACAAGTGAAGGCGGGCCAGCGAAACGAATTTATTCTTTAACAGAATATGGAGAGCAATATTTAACAACATGTGCGACTTCTTTTGAACATTATCAAAATATGTTGCGGACGTTTTTCACGTTATACACCAATGCATTCTTTCCATTTTCTACTTCTCCAGAAAAGGATGAAAAGGATTCTTCATCTTCACCTGGTGGTACAGCAGAGTAATCTGCGTTCACAATATGTAAAAAAACATTTGGAGGTCAAACAATGGAAACTAAGCCATACGAATTAGTCGATGCATTTTGGAAAAACTGGTCTCAATCTCTTTCCCTCTTCTCTTCAGCTGGGAAACAATTAGAGCAACTTACTTTAGAAACGTTAAAACAACAACAAGACGCTTTGCATAAATTAACATCAGGAGTAGATGAACTAGAAAAAGAACTACATCAATTCACTGCTCAGTTCAATAACCAATATACGGATTACGTGAAGCAATTAACTGGAAACTCCTTAAATGATCAAATTAACGAGTGGCAAGAAAAATGGAATGAGCTTTCTACTCAAATGCACCAACTTACTGTTTCTCCTACGAAAACATCTTTGTCTATTCTTACTCAAACTAGCGGTCAATTTGAAGAAACAACAAAACACTTTATCGAACAACAACAATCGCAACGTGAAGAGGTTCAAAAACAGTTAGAAGTTTTTTTGGGAGAGTTCAAGTCCAAACAACTAGAACTCGCAAAGCAGTTCGAGGAAAACTCAAAAAATCTATTTACTTCCATCAAGTAAGAAAAATGTGGCAACTAACTGCAGCACAAACAAAACTCTTTCTTCCTCCTACTACATCAAGATGGCTTGCATTTTTCGATATGGAAAAGAAGGAGGACAAAATGAATCCATTTCAAGAAGCACAAACTGTTCCGGAGCTTCGTTACGATGAGATTCAAGTCGGTGATCAAGCATCACTAACAAAAAAAATTACGGATGAGGACGTTATCAATTTCGCAAAATTGACTGGAGATGTAAATCCTATTCATATTCTAGACTCTTTTGCAAAAACGACAATGTTCAAAGAACGTATTGCTCATGGCATGCTCGTTTCAAGTTTTATTTCTACCATTCTTGGAACGAAACTCCCGGGCAAAAATACGATTTATTTATCTCAAAACGTTTCATTCCGTGCTCCTGTCAAAATCGGTGATACACTTCGCGTTGTGGCAGAAGTTATAAAAAAACGTGACGATAAAAAAATCATTACGCTGCAAACAAACATATATAATCAATCCGATGATATTGTCGTGGAAGGTACAGCGACAATACTGAAAAAAGAGTAGCAAATTTGCTACTCTTTTTTTCTATCCAAGAACTTCTAAACACACCGATTACTTCCGTGTATGAGCACGCCGTTTCCACATAAAATAACGGTACCAGTTCAGATAGTACTTAGCTGAACTGGACTACTCATAAGGATGTGTATCAACATGGTAAAAACAAACAAATTACTAGTTCCAGGTGCAGAACAAGCGCTTGAACAATTTAAATATGAAATTGCGCAAGAATTTGGTGTAAGCTTAGGATCTAACACAGCATCTCGTTCTAACGGCTCAGTTGGCGGTGAAGTAACAAAACGTCTTGTTGCTTTAGCTCAACAACAATTACGCGGATAATTATATAACATATGGCTTAGAGGCAGATATTCTCTGCCTCTTTCTTTTTTAACATACATAATAGTTCTTCTTCACATACTAGTAAGAGCAAATTGAAAGGAACGATATGTGACATGAAACGGATTAACATTAGCATGAGCCCTCCCCGTGTTCTTACTTTATCTTTTATTACGCTATCAATTATTGGTACATGCTTATTAAAATTGCCAATTGCTACAACAACTTCTATTTCATGGCTCGATGCCTTATTTACAACGGTCTCTGCTTGTACGGTTACAGGGCTTGGTGTTGTGGACACTGGAAAAGTATTTACCTTATTTGGCCAATGTGTAATTTTAACGCTTATACAAGTTGGCGGGCTCGGCATTATGAGCTTTGCTGTTTTAATTGCAATTATGCTCGGCAGAAAAATTGGTCTTCAAAACAGAATTTTATTACAACAAGCATTAAACCAAACAAATGTCGGTGGAATCATTCGTCTTGCAAAAGCATTATTTTTATTTTCTTTTGCTGTAGAATGTATTGCTACTTTACTTCTCTCTTTTGAATGGGTACCAAAATACGGGATTGCCAAAGGGATCTATTACAGTTTTTTTCATTCTATCTCTGCCTTTAACAATGCTGGCTTTTCTATATGGAGCGATAATTTAATGTCCCACTCTCATAGCGTTCTCGTCAATCTTGTTATTTCTTCTCTCATTATTTTAGGGGGAATTGGTTTTACAGTGATCGTAGATATAAAAAGAAAGAAAAACTTTAAAAACCTTACATTGCACTCAAAACTTATGCTCTCTTCTACTCTAATCGTCAATATTATTGCTACAACTTTTATTTTCATATTCGAGTTCCATAATTCAATTTCCATGAGAGGTTTTACACCATTTGAAGAAGGTATGGCAGCTTATTTTCAAGCGGTTTCAACACGTACTGCCGGGTTTAATACTGTTGATATCTCTGCATTATCAAAACCTTCACTTTTATTAATGATGCTTCTTATGTTTATTGGTGCTGGCAGTGCTTCAACTGGTGGTGGGATTAAGTTAACAACTTTTTTAATTATGTTTTTAGGCGTATTTAAATTTTTGCATGAACAAGATGATATTGTCGTGTTTAAAAAATCCATTAAAGATACGCTCATTGTCAAATCTTTAACGATTACCATTATTTCAATTTCGTTTATTTTTCTTTCTATTTTAATTTTAAGCATCACTGAACGAGTTCCTTTATTAATGAGTGCTTTTGAAGTATTTTCAGCATTTGGAACTGTCGGCCTTAGCATGAATTTGACGCCACACTTAACAATCATCGGCAAAACAATTATTATCTTTATGATGTTTTTTGGAAAGATGGGGCCCTTAACATTAGCCTTTTCATTTGCACGTAAAAAACAAAGAAAAATAAAATATCCAAACGAAGATATTTTAACAGGTTGACAACCGTATAAATTATCCATATAATGAGAATACAATAGCATATCTCCAAAGGGGAGTAGCGTCCAAGAACTATTTCTTGGAAACAAAGTCGTCATTACGTAGAACTTAGTTCTTCCGGCTTTGTTGGCATTTTCATTACATATGTCTAGCAAGACCTTTGCCTATCAACGGCAGAGGTCTTTTTTGTTTTTACCAATTCCTTCCACCGTTGATGCGCAGGAGTATGGGGAAGCTAAACAGTGGGAACTTCTTCACTTGTTTAGCATTTATAGAAATGAGAGGAGAATGTACATGGATGTATCATTATTATTGGAGTATGGTTGGGTATTACTCATCCTAATTGCACTAGAGGGGATTTTAGCGGCTGATAACGCTCTCGTTCTCGCAATCATGGTAAAACATTTACCAGAAGAAAAACGAAAGAAAGCACTATTTTATGGATTAGCAGGAGCGTTCGTTTTCCGCTTCGGATCACTATTTATGATTTCATTCCTAGTCGATGTATGGCAAGTGCAAGCAATTGGTGCGATTTACCTTATGTTTATCGCGGGAAATCACTTATTTAAAACGTATGTTAAAAAGAATACGGATGAAGACACAGAAGAAAAAGAAGAAAAGAAAAAGCAAGAGAACTTTTGGTGGACTGTATTTAAAGTCGAAGTTGCTGATATCGCCTTCGCTGTTGATTCAATTTTAGCGGCAGTTGCATTAGCCGTGACTTTACCGAAAACAGGATTAGGTACGATTGGTAGTCTTGATACAGGTCAATTTATCGTTATCTTTACAGGTGGACTTATCGGATTAGTTATAATGCGATTTGCAGCAACTGCTTTCGTACAAATATTAAAACGTAAACCAGGACTTGAAACTGCAGCATTCTTAATTGTAGGTTGGGTTGGTGTGAAATTAGCGATTTATACGCTAGCACACCCTGCTTTAGGTGTCCTTCCGCACTCATTCCCAGAATCTACTCCGTGGAAGCTTACATTCTGGATTGTATTAGTCGGAATCGCAGTTGGCGGTTGGTTCTTCTCAAAAGAGGTAGAAGTAAAAGTAGAAAAGAATTTAGACGAAAAAGCGCTGTAATTACAGCGCTTTTTCTTTTTTGTTTCAATTTCCTCTCTATTTTTAGAAAAAATTCCATTATACTACCTTTTGTAATCGCTTTCTTAATTTATGTATGTCCTTTTTGTGAAACATTGCACAAACTTATTGAAAACGAGAACAAATCCATGTACTTTATTCATATAAGGAGTATTTATAGACGATGTACTAAAGGAGCGTATTACTCATGCTAGAACAAGGATTAGATTATGTTGTCAAACTGGCTAAGAGCAAAAAGCAAATGATAGATACAAACCCAATGCAATATTTCATTCGTGCTGCACTTGCTGGTATTTATATCGGTTTTGTTATTGTACTATGTTTTAAATTAGGTAACTTTTTTCACATTGCAGATTCACCAGCAACATATTTAGCTTCCTCCATGTTTTTCGGAATTGCTCTCGTACTTATTATATATGGCGGCGCTGAATTATTTACTGGCAATACAATGTACTTCACAGTGGCAACTTTAAGAAAAGAAACAACTATTTCTGATACACTTCGCAACTGGGTTGCTTGTTATGCAGGTAACTTAGCTGGTGCTTTATTCTTTGCCTTACTATTTTACGCAACTGGAATTTTCGAAGCAATTGATCACGGTCATTTAATGAATAAAGTAGTTGAAGGAAAAATGAATACACCTACAATGCAATTATTCTTTAAAGCGATTTTATGTAACTGGCTCGTATGTCTTGCTTGCTTTTTACCTTCTCAAGTAAAAGGTGATACAGCAAAAATCATGATGATGATGCTACTTGTTTTCACATTCTTCTTATCTGGTTACGAGCATAGTATTGCAAACTTATCACTGTTTGCTTTATCTTTAGTTTCACCGCATCCGGAGACAATTTCTTTTGCAGGTGCTATTCATAACTTAATTCCAGTTACAATTGGTAACATTATTGGCGGGTCGGTATTTGTCGGTATGGTCTATCATTACTTAACAAAGAAAGCACCTGTTGTTGAACAAGAAGAAACTGAATTAGTCGCAGCTCAAACAGAGGAAATCATACCTTTACAAGCACATATGAAACATTAAAAACTCCAAAGTTTTGCTTTGGAGTTTTTAGCTCCCTACATATTTCAAGACAATACAAGGATTAATTTCCCCTTCTTCCTTCCCTCTCTCTATTCTCTGTTTCATCTGATGCATACCGATGACATCATTTGTATGAAGGTGAATCTTATTTGCATATAAACCTTCCCTACAGAAAGCTTCTACAAAATCTAACCCACTTTTTTTTCGCCATCCCATATTAAAATCGAGGGAAATAATATTTATCTCATTATCCCTAACCATACGCAAGGCAGATTCTACTGTAGTTGCCAAAACATATCCGTACGGGCAACTTCTTTGATCATCCATATATACATTCATTTTCTATCTCTCCTCTATTTTGCATACGTGACCAATACGTAACATATTGCTCCAAGGCTAATAAAAGGTCCAAACGGAATTGGAGTTCTTATCTTTATACGTTTTAATGCTATACCTATTCCGAAAAAACAAAGACTAAGGAAAGATGCTAAAAATAAAGTTATAAAAATGCCTTTCACTCCTATTATAAATCCGAGTAATGAAAGTAATTTCACATCACCTCCGCCAAGACCCGCTGGATAAATCTTTTGCATGCAATATAACAAAATAAATATAGTTCCACTGCCAGCTATACTATCTATCCAAGTAACTAACGGTACAAAAATACATTCTAAAATAAGCAAAAAAGCAAACCAAATTAAAATACGATTAGGTATTAACATATATACTAAATCTGTAACTGAAATAATAAGCAGTAAAGAAATGAGCGATAAAATGATTATGAGCTCCTGTTCTATTCCAATTACATATACAGTAAGAAAAAATAAACTCCCTGTAACAAATTCAAATACTATGTACAAACTTGAGATTTTTCTTTTACAACTCGTACAACGCCCTTTCTGCATACAAAATGAAATGATTGGAATAAGTTCTTTCGGCTGTAACGTATACTTGCAGTAGTGACAATACGAACGAGGTGTAATAATAGATTCACCTACTGGAACCCTCATTGCGATTACCATAAAAAAAGAACCAAACACCATCCCCACTAACAATGCATATAAATAAGTGAACATCCCTTCCTCTCCTTTCCAGAAGAACATAGCAAAAAAAGGAGAGAACTTCTACTTCATATTATCTTTATTCTATTAAAAAAGCAGGCCGTTTTCCGGCCTGCTTTCCCCTATTTTATACGATGAAATATACTGCTTTTAATGGTCCGTGAACTCCGACAACAAGGTTCATTTCAATATCTGCAGAGTTACTTGGTCCGGTTATAAAGTTAATACAAGATGCAACTGCTTCGCCATTTTCTACACGTGAGTTCATATCCTGAACTGCTTGCGTAATACGAGGTACAAGTGTTTCACGTGGAATAATAGCAAAGTATACAGTCGGTAAAAAGTGTAAAGAACGCCCTTGACCTTTATGACTCTGTACAACAATCGTACCAGATTCAGCTAAAGTATAATCACTAAATGCGATTCCAATATTCGCTTTTTCCGCTATACGCATATTCTCTTCTTTTTTCTCAGGATCCCATACATTTACTTCAACATTTTGCTTTGGAAGCTCTTCTTTAAATAAAGAAGTCAATCCATAGGAATCAAAACGTTCATCTGCTGATAACATAATAGGTCCCCCGCCGTTTTCGACGATTACCTTTTGAATATCTTCACGTAAACGGTCGTTTGTCGTTTCCACAACAGTTGTATGAATGTTTGTACATTGATTTTTAAATACTTCTAACAATTCTTCTTGTGAATAGTCTTTTAACGTTTCTACATTCACATTACTTTTCCATGCTGGACGTTCTACGCCTTCTGTTTTACGCGCGCGTCCAAGTTCTTTTGCGATATTATCTAGAAAGGACTCACGGTTTTGAATTAATCCTGTCATTATTTGTCCCCGCCTTTCTTATGATCTTTATACCAATCACGGAATCTTTCTTTACTTGGAGCCGGGAATTCACGAATATCTGTCCAGTTTTTAAGTGGTCCAACGCCTTTTGATACACGGTTACCAGATGTAAATGGACTCATTGCTGCTGGTGCCATTTTTGATCCCATTTTATATAAAGCTGCTGAAGAAGCACCCATACTAAACATTTTCATTGCTAATTTTTCTGCAAGTGGAGCACGGCCTTCTTGCTCAACGATAACTTGACGATGTTTTAATAATAAATCATGCAATGGAATTTTTACTGGACAAGCTTCTGTACATGCTCCGCATAAACTAGATGCATAAGGAAGTTCTTTGTAATCATCATATCCACCTAGAAGTGGTGTTAACACTGCACCAATTGGTCCTGAATATATAGAACCGTATGAATGTCCACCAACGTGACGATATACAGGACATACGTTAACACAAGCAGCACAACGAATACATTGCAATACTGAACGGAATTCCGAGCCAAGAATTTGAGAGCGGCCATTATCAACAACGACTAAATGAAACTCTTCTGGTCCATCTACCTCTTCCTCTTGAATTGGTCCTGCTACTGTTACATAACTTGTTAATTTTTGACCTACTGCACTACGACATAGTAAACCAACTAAAACATCTAATTCTTCCATTGTCGGAACCATACGTTCCATACCCATTACTGCAATTTGAGTTTTCGGAATCGACATAACAAGATCGGCATTACCTTCGTTCGTTACTAAACAAAGAGAGCCAGTATTTGCAACAGCGAAGTTACAACCTGTTACACCAATTTCCGCATCCATAAATTTTTCACGAAGTTGTTTACGAACAAACTTTGTCATTTCGTATGGATCATCAGAATTTTCATAGCCAAGTTTTTCTTTAAACACATCGCGAATTTGCGTTCTATTTTTATGAAGTGCAGGCGCAATAATATGTGAAGGTGGATCGTTATCTACTTGCAAGATATACTCTCCTAAGTCACTTTCTAACACTTCACAACCAATTTCTTCAAGCGCATGGTTCATACTAATTTCTTCAGTTACCATTGATTTTGATTTTACAACTTTTTTCGCTTGTTTCTTTTTCGCAACGTCTTGAATGTACTTTGCCGCATCCTCTTTCGTTTTTGCAAAGTAAACGTGACCGCCTCTTTTTGATACATTTTCACTTAACTGCATTAAATAATAATCAAGATTCTCTAATGTATGTTGACGAATTTGTTCACCTAGTTCACGCCACTCTTCCCAGTTTCCTAATTCGTCAGCTGCTTTTAATCGATTTGTATATAATCTCGTTTGTGCAGAAGATACCGCTCCGCGCATAAACGAATCTTGAATTCCATCGCCTACGCGATCATTAAATTTTTTCTCACTGATTTTCATAGACATAGCTTATGTTCCCCCTTCATGAGCGACTATTCAGTACCTCAGCAATATGCATTACTTTTACTTCTTTACCTAAACGCTCAATACGTCCGCCAATGTTTAACAAACACCCACAATCTGCACCGATTAAATAATCAGCACCTGTTTCCATTACACTATCTACTTTTTCATCCACCATTTGCTCAGAAATAGGTGTCATCTTAACTGAAAACGTTCCCCCAAACCCACAACAATTTTGCTCGTTTGGCAGTTCTCTTACAGTTAATCCTTTTACGTTTGATAATAAAATCCCTGGTGCCTCTTTTACTCCGAGTAGGCGTGTCATATGACAGGATTTATGAATAGTAGCAATCCCTGGTAAACTTGCACCAACGTCTGTAACTTTTAAAACATCTACAATAAATTGTGTAAATTCATATGTTTTATCAGCAACCTTTTGTGCACGTTTAGCCCATTTTGGATCATCTTTAAAAACATGCGGATACTCATGAAACATTGTCGCACAAGAGCCAGATGGCGTGACGATATATTCTGCATCTTCGAAAGTTTCAATCATATGTTTCATCGCTTCTTTTGCTGCTTCTACATGGCCGCTATTATAAGCAGGCTGACCACAACAAACTTGTGCTTCTGGAAATTCAATTTCACAACCTAAACGCTCCAATACTTCAACTGTTGCTTTACCGACGTTTGTTTCAAACATATCGACTAAACAAGTAACAAATAAAGTAACTTTCATAACTATAATTCCCCCTCATTACAACTTCGCCAACAATCATACGGTCATCAGATGACTAAGATTAGAAGAAGTAGGCTCAACCATGGCCTATCCTCTCCCTTTCCTGAAGAAAACGCTTACTTAATCTCTTTCTATTTTATCAGAAAATTAGATTTTTAAAAGATTAAATTACGAATTTATATCGCTTTTACCTGTGACAATATGTTCTACATTTGTTAAATGATCTAGCATCGCTTGCTGCGCTAATTCCACATCTTGCTTTAACACCGCATCATATATAGATTGATGCTCCTCTAAAAGTCGTTCTGATGTCGTTTGTTCACCATATAAAATAATGCGTCTTGATTCACCAATTGTTTCAGCAATCATCTCTGAAACATGATTCATGAGCTCAAGTAAGATGCTATTATGCGAAGATTGTGCGATTCCCATATGGAACTGAAAGTCTGCTTTTTCACCAGCTTTTTCATCTCCAATGCTTTTTGCCATTTCATCTAACCAATGTTTCATATTTTGCAAATTATCATCCGTACGTTTTGCCGCAGCTGCTCGAACTGCCCCCACTTCAAGCACCTTCCGCACTTCTAATAAATTCAAAATATCCTCTTTCTTCATTAATAATTTATTATTTAATGATTTTGTTAATGAAGAAGAATCGAAATTCTTTACATATGTACCTTCTCCTTGTTTCATTTCAATTAAGCCCATTGCTCTGAGCGCACTTAGCGCTTCACGAACTGCAGATCTGCCAACTTGAAACTGCTCTGCTAATTGATGAACAGGAAGTAGCTTGTCACCAGGTTTTAACGTACCATTTTTAATCATTGTTAAAATAGCTTCAGATACTTCTTCGTAAATTTTTTTTGGTTTAATAGATTTGTACTCCAGTTAAATCACCTCAGTATCTTCCAAACAACAATTGTAACGTTTTATAAGAACTTAGCATCCATAACTATTTTAGAACGAATTAGTAAGAAGTACAAATGTTTTGTTCATAAAATAGTCAAATTTTTGATATTTGTTAGATATTAATTAATATATTTCCGTGTAACTATAAAGAGCATATCTCCGAAGTTAGAACATGCTCTCCTCATCTTGTACATTTAATTTAATAATAACTGCCGTTCCCTTACCTTTTTCACTTTCTATTCTCCACTCACCATCATGTATATGAACAATTTGTCTTACAATTGCAAGGCCTAAACCTGTGCCACCGTGTTGACGACTTCTCGCTTTATCTACTCGGTAAAAGCGTTCCCCGAGATTTTCTAAATGCTCTGTATCAATACCTATTCCTGTATCTTTTATGTGCAATTCGCAGTAATCATCAATTTGCTTTAATGTTATTATGATATCCCCGTTTTGATTTGTATAACGTATCGCATTATCTAACACATTATGAAGTACTTGTTGCATACGATCATCATCAATCATTACGATAATTTCAGGATTTAAATTCGTTGAAATACGAAGTTTTTTTTCTATAAACTGTAACTCGTACGTATCAAGTACGTCTTCAATAAGCTGTGAAAAAACGATAGGTTGTTTCTTTAGAGGAAAGTGTTCACCTTCTAGCTGCGCTAAATCTAATAAATCATGAACGAGGCGCTGCATGCGATCTGCTTCTTTATGGATGAGTTGCGTTACTTTTTCCTGCTGCGGCCCCTTTGCCACACCGTCTAAAATAGCTTCACTATATCCTTTAATATAACTAAGTGGTGTTCTAAGCTCATGCGAAACATTAGCTAAAAACTCCTTACGCTTTACATCTTCTGTTTCTAAAGAATTTGCCATTTTATTAAACGCTTTTCCCAATCGTCCGATTTCATCTTCTGAAGAAATTGTAATCCGCTCTGAGAAATCTCCAGTAGCCAAATGATTTGCAACCCGTTCCATTTGCGAAAGTGGTCTTGTAATAGCAATAATAATTTTTCTACCAATCCATATTGTAATTAGAATCATAGCAAGTGCTAACGGCGCTAAAATAAGGCCCATATCAAATATTAAATCTTTTATACTTTTTAAAGGAATATAAGAGTATACAATACCAACTAATTTTTTATTATCTAAAACAGGAATGACAACACCCATAATATTGCGATTAAAATGTTCTTCATACCCTATCTTAGTCACAGTTTTTCCATTTAATAGTGACTGTCTATCCCCTTCACTTATAAGAGAATGATGGTGCACATCGAAAGGCAAACATGCACTTAAATCACGCGGATTATACACGAAAAGAACATCTGAACTAGATATTTGATCGTATGCCCTTACTTTCTCTTCAAAAGTGGATACTCCTTCATATTTATCATATTGCGTAGCAAGACGCTTCCCTTCCATTACTAATGAATCTTTTAAATTGTCCACGTATAGCTTTTCATATGAGTATAAAGATACAAAATAAAGAAAAGAAACTGTTACACATACTGCACATACTACTGTAAGCCAAAGCTTTTGTACCATCGTAAACATACGTTACACCTCAAATTTATAACCTACACCCCAAACGGTTTGAATGTAGTTTCCACTTTCTCCGAGCTTTAGACGCATCGTTTTCACATGCGTATCTACTGTTCTTGTACTTCCTGCATAATCATATCCCCATACCTTTTCAAGCAATTGCTCCCGACTAAATACTTGTCCATTATGTTGGCAAAGAAAATATAGTAAATCAAACTCTTTAACTGTAAGTGACACTGCTTGTCCATCCGTCTCAATTCGTCTACTTTTTTCATTAATAAGGATCGGGCCAAATTGAATCTCCTCTTGCTGCTCTTGCTTTGTATACCGTCTTAGTACAGCTTCCATACGAGCAATTAATTCCCCCGGACTAAATGGCTTTACAATATAATCATCGGCTCCCATACGTAAGCCGTTTACTCTATTCCACTCTTCACCTTTTGCTGTTAAAAATATAATCGGTACATCCGATGTTTTTCGAATCTCTTTACAAACTGAAAGTCCATCCATCTCTGGCATCATTATATCTAGTACGACGAAATCATAATGATCATTCTCTAATTTTTGAAGTGCTTCTTTTCCATTTTCAGCTTCTCCCCACTCGTATCCGAAGTTATCTAAGTACATTCCGACAAGTTGTCTCATATCACTTTCGTCATCTACAACTAGCACTTTATATTTACTCATTGCCCTTCCCCTTCTCTCTCTATGAGTTGAAACGGTCCTTTGCCGACTTTAATTGTTTGTTTTATTTTCATATTCTTCATATCCATAACGCATACTTCATCGCCATCATAACTAGCTACATATCCTTCTGTTCCGCTTTTCAAAAATGAAAATGGGTTCGATCCTACTTCTACAGAAGCTACCTCTTGATACGTGCTAACATCAAACTTTCTAAGCGTATTTGAACCGTGACTTAGCGCATATACATACTTATCATCCTTTGTTATATTCACAGGCATAAACGGAGCATGTAAAGAACGCACCATCTCTCCGCTCTGTAAAGAATACACTAATACTTTCTCATTCACTTGACTTCCATCACCATGTCCACCAATCCATATTTCTTTCCCATCAGCGCTAACCGTTGCTCCTGTTGATGCTGGGGGAATCATAAAGGATTGTATAACCTCTTTTTTCTTTGTATCAATTGTCGTTAGTTTCGTATCATAAAAGTTTAGCACGGTTAGTCGCTTATCATGCTCTACCATCGTTATTGGTCCTTTTCCTGTTGAAACACTCCCTGTCTCTTTCCCTTTTATCGTAAAGAACCTTACCTTTTGAGCATTTTGATCGGCAGCAAATAATTGTTTTTTGTCTTCTGATACGACTACATTCACAATTCCTTTTCCAGTCTTATATTTGTCCACCTGTCTTCCTTCTGTTAGTGAGTATACATACATATATTCTAACTGCTTGCCGTATACAAGTATTTCCTCATTATTTGGAAGTAGTGCAATTCCTGCCATCGGTTCATTTAATTCCCATGTCGTGATTAACTTTTTAGATTTTTTATCAATAAAACTAATACTACCTTCTTTTATATTCGTTGTTATAATAACATTTTTATCTTTAGCAATTGGTGTATATGAACTTCCTTGACACCCTACTAATAGAAATAAAAAACAGAGAAGAAAAATAAACTTTCTCAAAAGATTCCCTCCATCTTCGGATGATTTCGTTATAATTGTAAAATAACAAATAAATGTGTGGAAAATGTGAAATCTTCCTTTATTAATAAACTTACATATATAATGTACAACAAATAGAATTTGAGGTGTGCAAATTATGCTTTTTCCTGATTTAGCCAATAAAATTGTACGGGAAGTACGAAGACTAATTACAGAAAATATTATTATCATTAATATACACGGTGTTATTATCGCAAGTACAGATGCGGAAAGAATCGGTCAATTTCATGAAGGCGCACTCCGCTGTGCGAAACAAAAAAAGACTGTCATTATTACAAAAGAAGATGAAAGGCGACTGCAAGGCGTAAAGGCGGGGATCAATCTTCCTTTGCTATTCCATGATGAAGTAATCGGTGTTATTGGAATCACAGGAGAACCTGAAAACATTTCCCAATATGGAGAAATATTACGTAAGATGACCGAACTATTAATTCACGAAAATTACTTTTTAGAACAGCTAGAACTTGAGCACCGTTCTTATGAAGCATTTGTTTTTGATTGGCTTCAAAATACAGACTGGTCTCCAAGTTTTTTCGATCGTGCAAAAACACTTGGTATTGATTTATGTAAGAAGAAACAACTTATTTTGTTCTCTATCGATCAAAATGACACGATGCTTCAGCGTAAAATTTGGCAACACGTACGCAATATATTAACAAAGGAGCATCTCTTTGTTCGCTGGGGAAATGATCGATTCATCTTATTTACAACGATAAGCTCCAAAGAGCAAACTTATCAATTTTTAAAACGATTAAAACAAGACTGTGAAACTTTATTTTCTATTACTTTATATATCGGGATTGGACAAACAGTTACACCAAGCAATATGAACTTATCGTACGAACAAGCATTACAAGCTCTTTCAGTATCACTTGAAACGAAAAAAATTGTATTTAATGAAGATTTACGTTTAGAAATGTGCTTACAAGATATTTCTACTGAAACGCGGGAACAGTTTTTAGAGCGTACCATCGAAAACTTAGTATCATCTCCTGAACTTATGCACACTTTACGTTTATTTATTGATTATAACCAATCCTATAAGCAAACAGCTCAGCAATTACATATACACATTAACACATTGCATTACAGGTTAAAAAAGATTGAGGAACATACAGAACTTGACCCAAAACAATTCAAAGATTTAAATGTTTTATACTTTGCACTTCTATTATTAGATAATCATACAAAAAAGAACGATAAAACAGATTAATCTTTAGATGATTACACATAGAAAGAATCCCCTGACTTTTTTATCATTATAATGAAAGCACTGTTACAACGTTTTTTATTATTACTAAATACGTTAACAGTTTGAGGGGGATTTCCAATGTTAGAAAAGCAAATTATTGATTCATTCGTATCCATTGTTGGCGAAGATAATGTAGATACATCCAATATGGGGCGTTTAACTTATAGTTATGATGCCACTCCAAACTTCCAAGCGATGCCTGATGCAGTCATTGCTCCTCGTAATACAAATGAAGTAGCAGACGTGTTAAAAGTGTGTAACACTCATAAAATTCCTGTATATGTTCGCGGGTCTGGAACAAATCTTTGTGCTGGAACGTGTCCACTTGAAGGCGGTATTGTCCTTATTTTCCGCCATATGAACAATATTTTAGAAATTGACGAAGAAAATTTAACAATTACTGTACAAGCTGGTGTTATTACACTTGATATTATTAAAGCAGTAGAAGAAAAAGGTTTATTTTATCCACCAGATCCAAGCTCTATGAAAATTTCTACAATCGGCGGTAACATTAATGAAAACTCAGGTGGATTGCGTGGGTTAAAATATGGTGTAACACGTGATTATGTAATGGGGCTTGAGCTTGTCTTACCAAACGGCGATATCATTCGCACTGGCGGTAAATTAGCAAAAGATGTAGCTGGTTACGATTTAACTCGTCTATTTATCGGTTCTGAAGGAACACTTGGTGTTGTTACGGAAGCGATATTAAAACTTGTTCCTATGCCTGAAACGAAGAAAACAATGCTCGCACTATATGAAGATATTAACGAAGCTGCACGTGCTGTTTCTTCTATTATTGCAAATAAAATCATTCCTGCGACACTTGAGTTTTTAGATCAACCGACAATTGAAGTTGTAGAAGAATTTGCACAAATCGGTTTACCAACTGACGTTAAGGCAATTTTATTAATTGAACAAGATGGCCCGCCCGAAGTTGTCAATCGAGATATTGAAAAAATGGCTAACGTTTGTCGTTCTATGAATGCAGTCGATGTTCGCGTTGCAAAAGGTGAAGCGGAAGCAGATGCGCTTCGAACAGCTCGCCGTAGTGCACTATCAGCACTTGCAAGACTAAAACCTACAACAATACTGGAAGATGCAACGGTACCACGTTCACAAATTGCTCCAATGGTTGAAGCAATTAATGCAATTGCAAAGAAATATAATATTCCTATTTGTACTTTTGGTCATGCTGGTGACGGTAACTTACACCCAACTTGTATGACAGATGCCCGTAATGAAGAAGAAATGCACCGAGCTGAACAAGCTTTTGCTGAAATATTTGCGAAAGCAATTGAACTTGGTGGCACGATTACTGGTGAACATGGTGTTGGCGCGATGAAAGCTCCTTATTTAGAAATGAAATTAGGTAAAGAAGGTATTGCTGCTATGCAAGGAATTAAACAAGCATTCGATCCAAATAACATTATGAATCCAGGTAAAATGTTCGCGAAAGACTCTCGTAAAAGAGTGGTGGTTGAGCGATGACCACATTAAATACAGAAAACATTCAAAAGGAATTTAAAGAACGATTAAGTGAAGATGAACTACTAAACTGTATGCGATGCGGCTTTTGTTTACCGACTTGCCCTACTTATATTCAATCTGGGTATAAAGAATCGCATTCACCACGCGGACGTATCGCATTAATGAAAGCCGTCGTCGATGGTTTAATTGAGCCAGATGAGGATGTTGAAAATACATTAAATGTTTGCCTTGGCTGCCGCGCTTGTGAGCCTGTTTGTCCATCTGGTGTGAATTATGGACATTTATTAGAAGAAGCTCGTGATATTATAAATCAAAACAAAAAGTTCTCGGTGCCAGTGAGAGCCGTTCGTAAAGTCGTTTTTGAAGGACTATTCCCTCATCAAAATCGAATGAGAACATTAACAGGACTAATCGGATTTTACCAGCGTTCTGGTTTACAAACGCTAACACATAAAACAGGGATTATGAAGTTATTCCCTGAAACACTTGCAACGATGGATCTCGTTTTACCAAAAGTCCCTAAAATGAAAGCAATGAAAAATCGTCCTGAATTTTTACCTGCTGAGGTAGCAAAGAAAAAAACAAGTTGCATTCTTCACAGGTTGTTTAATGGATACGATGTTTTTAGAAACAAATAACGCAACGATGAAACTTCTTCAGTTAGCTGGTTGCGATATCGTTATTCCGAAAACACAAAGTTGCTGCGGGGCATTACATGGGCATGCTGGTGAAAAAAGTGGAGCAAAAGAATTAGCGAAACGAAATATACAAGCATTCGAAGATTTACAAATAGACTATATTATTACGAATGCAGGTGGCTGCGGAGCTTACCTCGTAGACTATGATTATCTTTTAAAAGATGATCATAAGTGGGCTGAACGTGCAAAGCAGTTTGTTTCTAAAATTAAAGATATTACCGCTATACTAGTAGAATTAGATTTCCATAAACGTACTGACTTACGACTCACGCCACAAATCATTACGTATCAAGACTCTTGTCATTTACGCAATGTTATGCGAACATCTTCTGAACCTCGTATGTTACTAGAAGCCATCCAAGGCGCGACATACCGTGAAATGAAAGATGCGGACCGCTGCTGTGGTTCTGCTGGTATTTACAACATTGTTCATTCAGAGTTATCAATGGAATTCCTAGATTATAAAATGGACTGTGTACATGAAACAGATGCAGCAACGATTGTTACTGCAAATCCAGGTTGTCTATTACAAATGAAATTAGGCATTGAACGGGAAGGTCTTTCTCATAAAATGAGAGGAATTCACATCGTAGATTTATTATTAGAAGCAATTGAAACTAACTCGTAATAACTCGTAACATACGTAATAATAGGAAAACGGCTATCTCCTTCGTCTATGTAAAGAGATAGCCGCTTTTTTGTCTGCTACAACATTAAAAATATGTTACTTTATTATAAAAAAGAACAACAGAAACATTACAGTTTTGTAAAAATCAATCCATTATATTCCTCGAAAAATCGCTCAAACCATTGATACAATAGGATTCTTCATTTTCTATTTAGGTAACTTTATCCAAAAACCCCCTCTTAAAACGAAGTATAAAAATGCTGAAAATTCCTTTTATACTCTATGTTTCTCTTATTTCCGCCCTTTTCTTTCCTTAGGATAAATTAGGTAATTTCGAAGTCTATGAATTTTTTTCCATCTTTTTTCTTGTAAATTGTATGCTACGATGAATTTGTCAGTCAGACAGGCTGTCAAAAACAAATCGTGTGAAAACAAATTAAAACTTTATATAGGGGGACACACATCATGAAAAAGCGTGTTTTATTATCTGTAGCTGCTGCAACAGCTCTTACTTTAGGAGTATCTTCTTTAGATGCACAAGCTGCAACAGTACAACCATCTAACATAAAGGTTCAAAATATTCAGCATTCAAAAATGATGATGAAGCAAATGAGCCAACAAGAATTACAAGCATTCTTACAATCTATGGGAGTTGAATCATTAGCACAATGGAATCAAGGACAATTCCAACAAGATTGCTTCATTCCTGGACAACAGCCTACTGAAAATGTTGTGACTGAACAACCAACAGCTAAGCCAGAAACTCAAAAGCCTGCTGAGCAAAAACCAGTTGAGCAAAAGCCTGCTGAAGAAGTTCAAAAACCAGAAGCTCAAAAACCTGCTGAAAACAACAATACTCAAAAACCAGCTGAACAAAAACCTGCTGAGCAAAAGCCTGCTGAAGAAGCAAAATCTTTAAGCGAGTTCGAACAACGTGTTGTTGAATTAACAAACGCTGAGCGTGCAAAACAAGGTTTATCAGCATTACAAATCGATACTGAATTAAGCAAAGTAGCACGTATTAAATCTGAAGATATGCAAAAAAATAACTACTTTGATCATAACAGCCCTACATACGGGTCTCCGTTTGACATGATGAAGAAATTTGGCATTTCTTATACATCTGCAGGTGAGAACATCGCTCAAGGCCAACGTACACCTGAAGAAGTAGTACAAGCTTGGATGAACAGTGCTGGACACCGTGCAAACATTTTAAATAACGGCTTCACTCACATCGGTGTTGGTTATGTAGAAAGCGGCAACTACTGGACACAACAATTTATTACGAAGTAAATAGAAAAAGAGTCTTCTAGGAGAAGACTCTTTTTTATGTTTCATAGCTTTCTAATATGTATGCGTATAAAATGTAGAACATAAACAAAATAGACCCGCAGCTTATGACACTAATTAACAAATAAAATCCCCATTTCAGGCTCAAAAGCAATGAACATAATATGCTACATGCCATCACTTGAAAGATTCGACTACTAACTAAACGGATTTTTTGTAATTTGATCGGTTCTTTCTCTGTATCCTTCACCTTTTTAAACACTTTACTAAGCATAAAAAGAAACATACTAATTCCAATCGTTAGTCCTGTCTGAAAGAATATACTACTTCTCAAATTAATAAAAAGAATAAGCATATGGATAAACAACATAAATAAAGTAATACTCTTTATAAATCCGCTTACAATAAAATGCTCTCCTTCGTTAAACTTATATATATTATGTGAAATAATATACACGAATCCATGTGAAAAAATAATAAGGACAGGCAGAAATAACACGACAACTTGTTTACTTATAAACTCATTCGCTACACCATTCTCGTTCCAATGCACTGCCATACGAGTTGGTAAATATGTATAGATGCATAGAGTAAGTAAAAGACAAGCGAAAAATATTCCTAGCACATATTTATATTTGACCAAGTGATTCTCACCTCTCTTTTCTCTTAACGGCTTCGCCTCTTTTCGAGAAATCCCTGCAAAAATCTACCTTTTTCAATTTTAAACTTACACTTTACCCGTTTTCTCTTTCAAATTTTTTCATTGTATTATTTAAGTTTGCAGGGAAAGGTACCTCAACCACGATCTCTTCTTTCGTAATTGGATGCACAAAATTAATCTTCATCGCATGTAGCGCTTGATGAGACATGTATTTTGTTTGACCGCCATATAATACATCCCCAACTAACGGATTTCCATTATAGCTCATATGAACACGAATTTGATGCGTTCTACCGGTTTCTAACTGTAACGTTACGAGCGTAGCATTTTGTTTGTTAAAATATTTCTCTACTTTATAATATGTTATAGCTTGGTCTCCCTTTGGAGAAACACGGCGTCTCGTAGCGTGATGTCGATCTCTTCCGATAGCTGCATCAATTGTCCCTTGCTTCTTTTTACTTTTCCTTCAACAAGTGCCGCATACGTTCTTTTAATTTTCCGTTCCATTAATAAACGATCCATAATTGCACCCGCAATTCTATGTTTTGCGAATACAACACCACCTGTCGTATCTTTGTCTAACCTATGAATATGGCGAACCTTCGTCTCTAAACCTTGCATTTGAAAATGAAAAGCAACAAGATTAGCAAGTGTTCCCGTCCCATTTTTTTCAGATGGATGTGTATCCATTTGCCCCTGCTTATTTACAATGAGTACGTGATCGTCTTCATACACTACATCTAATTCACCATATTCTGGATCTACGCCGTACTCCTCCTCCATAAACATATGAACTTGTAACTTATCTCCTTCTTTTAAAAGTTCATCCCATCTCCTCTGTTCTCCGTTAACCGTAATACCTTTTTCCATACGAAGCTGATGTAATAACTTTTTTGGCACTTCCCATTCTACTTTTAACAACGATTCAATGCTTATACTATTCCATATCGCTGGAACCGTAATTTCGCACCATTCGCCCTTTTTCTTTGTTTCCATACTGTATCACCTTATTTCTATTGATTCTCTCATTGTAACGGAAAACACACTTTGATGCACCGTCAAAAAGAGAAGACAGTCTTATAATAGACTGCCCCTCATGCTCTAATCCTTTTCATTTCTTGCAATACTGCTTCAGCTTTTTGTTCATACGATAAATCTTTAAAGAAATCTGCCAATCGTTTATAGTCGTTGTACGTATCTAATAAGTCGTCTATCTTCTCTCCTTTCATAGCTTGCTGCTTTTGCTTCATTTTTACTGGATAACGATACCCCGATACTTCTTGTATTTTGTAATACTCATCCTCTACTTGAATGACCTTTACAAGTTCCTCTTCTTCCGCATCCATCGTATACCCATCAAATTCTCTAAGCAGTTCATAAATGATATGAGTCCATTCATCTTTTGGATAAAATCCTTTTTCTAACCGATAACCGACAATGCGATACATATGTCCATCTTTTTCAGCAAACTGTACTGTATCATTTAGCTTAAACTTAAAATAACGAAACATTGCCTTCACCTACTTGTATGTAATGTTCTTATCACATACTATTTGCAAAATATAGGCCTTGCTATTCATAAAAAAAATACTCACCTTATAGATGAGTATTTTTTAGGACGATTTTTCTTTTTTCTTTCGGAATGGTAACCACCAGTTCCAATCTCCAAACAATTTCATTAAACTTGGTACTAGCATAAGGCGAATAATTGTTGCATCAAGAAATATGGCTAATGCAACCCCAATCCCCATCTGCTTTACTGGTAAAATATCTGTAAATGCAAACGCACCGGTAACAACAATCATAATTAAAGCAGCGGATGTAATGATACGGCTTGTTGATACAAGCCCTTCTAACGTTGCTTGATCGTTATCTCCTGTTTCCTCATACAACTCATGAATACGTGAAATAAGAAATACTTCATAATCCATACTAAGTCCAAATACGAGGCCGAAAATGAAGATGGGTAATACAAATAAAACTGAACTCTCTTCTAACCCGAAATGTCCACCTTCAAATAACCAAATAACAATTCCAATTGTTGCACTTAAACTAAGTACGTTCATAATAATTGCTTTAATTGGAATGAGTATAGAACGGAATGCGAATAATAAAATGACAAATGTTGACCCAAATATAACAGACATACCAATTGCAACTTTATCTTTAATTTCATCTTCTAACTCTTGTTGGAACGTTGTCATCCCGCCTAAATAATAGGTAACATCGTTTTCTTTATAATTATTCTTGAAATCACGAACCCATTGTTTAGCAGTTTCTGTACGAGGTTTCGTATCCAAAAAGACTTCAATTGTTGTCTTATTCTCTTTCGTATACGCTTCAAATATAGGAGTTATTTTCGCAGCTTCTGGTGATTGTAACATTCCAGCAACTTGATCTGCTTTCATTCCATTTAGCCCGTCATATACACTTTTCACCTTATATACTTTCTTATCATCTTTTAACTTTTGAACAACATCTTCTACCTTTTGTAAGCTTTCTTTTTCTGTCATATTTTTCTTCGTCTCTACTACTAATGTAACATCAGCATGTGTTTTGACAGTTTTATTAAATGCTTCTTCATATTTCTCATAAGCAACCCTTGTGTCACTCTTTTCAGGTAACGCTTCAACACCAGGAAACTGCAAGTTAGCTGTACGTAGCGGTAATAAACAAATAACAATAAATGTTGTAACAGCAATAATCATGACGATTGGATGTTTCATTACAAACTGTGCAAATTTACGCCATGCATTTGATGGCGTAGGCGCCGCCTGATTCTTTTTTAATATCCTTTTACCAATTAAAGATAATAGCGCCGGAAGAAGTGTGAGCGAAAACAAAATGCTCATAATAACGACAATCATCCCGCTAATAGCAACAGACTGAATATAATCAATCTTAAAGAAAAATAAACCTGATAAACCGACGAATACACACAGCCCTGAAAATACGATAGCACGCCCTGCCGTTTGATACGTAGTCGCTATCGCTTCTTTCACTGTTCTCTTCGCCACTTCCTCTCGAAAGCGATTTACAAATAACAATGCAAAATCAATTGATAATGCAAGCCCAATCATCGGTGCAACATTTAATACAAAAATAGATAACTCTTTATCGCTACCTATAAAATATAAAATCCCCATCGTACTAATTACACTAAGTAGGCCATTTAAAATCGGCAAAATAGACGCAAGCAGACTACCAAATGAGAATAATAGTACAAGAAAAGCAATAGGCAAACCAATCATCTCTGCTACTTTTAAATCATTTTGCGTCCTTTCATTAATCTCTTGATTAATTTTCGGATATCCTGTCGGTGTTACTTTTAATACTGCATTACTTTCCTTCTCAATTTTTTCAGCGAATTGTAATGTCTTTTCCATTCGTTCTTTATTTGTTTTCCCGGAAAATAATATCGTTGCATAACCGATATCATCTTTTAGCATCTCTTTATTTTGCATCGGATGATGGAAAGATTCGTATGTTTCCTTCTCTTGAATGTGATTTATAATTCCATCTATACGCTTTTGAAACTCCTCTTGAGAAGCATTCTTTTCTTTCTCAAAAACGAGTAAAAGCGTATCTTGAGACTGCTTAAAATCTTTATCTAAAATTTCTTTCGTCTTTTGATAATCCCCTTCTGTTTGGAAACCATCACCACCCAATACTCCCGGAAGCTTTGGAGCAAAAATACCTAGCGCTATTGCAAGTAGTAGTAATACGACGATTACTGTATAACGAAAATGATACAAAAAAGCACCTAACTTCCCCCACTTATCAACTTTATGTACATTTGTCTTCACACATTTTCACCTACTTTAAATAATTCATTTGTCATTTATACTGTATCACATCTCCCCATAAACAAAAAACGTCTGGAAAAACTATAATACTAGTTTTTCCAGACGTTTTTCTATCTCTCGTTATTAAGTCCCAATCTCTCGGTAAGTAAACGATGGTAGTAAATCGCCATAATTAACAAAATACCACCTACGCAATAACCTGCTAAAATATCAGTTGGATAATGTACATTTAAAATGACTCTACTTAATCCAATCGATACAATTAATATCCCCATCAAAATCGTTATGACATATTTCCCAGTTATGCTCTTCAAATTTGCCGCAATGATATAAGCAAGAAACCCAAATGTCATAATAGATAACATTGCATGCCCACTAGGGAAACTATATCCAAGTGCATCTAGCGCTTCATTTAACGATGGACGATCCCTTTTCACAATTTCTTTTATCCCTTTATTAACAAGATGTGTCGTTAATATAGCCATTGGATACACGATCATAGCAGCATAATAACGTTTTTTCCAAAAAACGAGCAAACTTATAATTAGTGTCGTTATAACTCCAATTGCAGATCCTAACTTTGTAAAATATGTGAAGAATGTAATTGAGCTTTCTGTTTGTAATCCTTTTACCATCTCTCGGACATATGTATCCACTGCTGTAACTCCGCTTGCTTGTACTCTCCAAGCGATAATGCCGAATAAAGCAAGTAATAAAATCATACACATGAACTCATATCGATGTAACTTTTTCTTCAAACGATTTCCTCCTACTTATGAAAAAATGCGATTTCTACTTTAGAAACCGCATTCCCTTACTTATTTACCTTTTGTTTTTAACTCTGTCCAGTAGCGATCATAGTCTTTTAACTTATCGTCTACATCAACAAGCCATTCAGTACGATCTAATTCTTCTTTCGTTAAGAAAATCATGTGGTTTTCACGATATTCTTTACTATGAAGAGGACGAGCTTTTTCATTTGGATTACTGTAACCAATTGACTCATAGTTTTTCACACTTACTTTTTCATCTAATAAGTAATTCATAAACTTCTCTGCAAGTTCTTTATGTTTCGCACCTTTTGGAATCGCTAACGTGTCAGCCCAAATTGTGCCGCCTTCTTTTGGTACAACGTATCCTACATCTTTGTTATCTTTCGCGATAAATGCTGCGTCTCCAGACCATACAGTCCCAATCCAAGCATCTTCTGTAATAAATTTTTGTTTAATATTATCTGTATCGAATGCTAATAAGTTTGGAAGTAGCTTCTGTAAATCATTAGACGCTGTCTTTAACTGTGCATCCTCTTTTGTACTATTAGAGAAACCATTTTTCTTAAGTCCCATTCCTAATACTTCACGAGAATCATTTAATAAAGTAACATGTCCTTTATATTTATCGTTCCATAAATCATTCCAGCTTGTCGGCGTTTCTTTCACATACTTTTTATTGTATGCAATGCCTGTTACACCCCAAGTATATACTAGAGAATACTTATTCTCTGGGTCAAACGCAGGTGTTTTAAAGTTAGAAACAAGGTTCTCGATGTTCGGGATGTTCTTCTTATCTAAAGGCTCTAATAAGTCCATCTTCGCCATTGTTTTCACCATGTAATCAGATGGTTGAATTAGATCATACGTCGCACCACCAGCTTGTAATTTCGCAAGCATTTCTTCATTACTTGCATATTTATCATAATTGATTTTCACGTTATATTTCTTTTCAAAATCTTTTAAAACTTGCTCATCAAAATTGTCAGCCCAACTATAAATATTTAATTCTTCTTTCTTCTCACCGCAACCAGCAAGTACACCTGCAGCAAGACTGAAACTAATTGCTACACCAGCTAATCTCTTCACTAATTTCATCGGTTTATTACCTCCTCGTACTTTCTATATCATTCGTATTATAAAGGAAGGTGTCCTCCAGAGTTTTCTTCACCATCTGCACCTTTGTTACGGAAGATTTCAGATAGAACCATTAATCCTACGATAACAACAATTAAAATTGTAGAAAGAGCATTAATTTCAGGTGATACTCCGCGCTTAACCATACTGTAAATATATAATGGCAATGTTGTTGATCCTGGTCCTGATACGAAGAAACTAATTACAAAATCATCAATTGATAATGTGAATGTTAATAATGCTGCTGAAACAACTCCCGGCGCAATTGCTGGAAACGTTACATAACGAAACGTTTGCCACGGTGTTGCTCCTAAATCATTTGCTGCCTCTTCTAAATCACGTCCCATACTAGAAAGACGTGCCGCTAAAATAACAACAACAAATGAAATACTAAATGTAATATGTGCAATAATAATCGTTACTTGTCCAAGTTCCATACCTAATTGACTAAATAAGATTAGTAAAGATAATCCCATTAAAATATCAGGAATTAAAATTGGTAAGTATACAAGACCATTAATAGCCCCTTCAAAACGATATTTATAACGATGTAATGCAATCGCAAAAATCACACCAAGAATTGTCGTTACAACCGTCGTTATAACTGCAATCGTCATACTATTTATAAACGCATCAATAACATCTTGTTTTTGAAATAAATCTGTATACCAATGGAATGTAAAGCCTTCCCATTCCGCATTAATGCGTGAATCGTTGAAGGAATATACCATTAAAACCATCATTGGAAAATACAAAAACAATAAAATTAACCAAGAATAAGAAACTAGAAACTTCTTCATCTTTGCCTATTCCCCTCCGTTTCCATCATATTTATATACTTTCGTTGCACGATAATATAAGTAAATTAACAGAACAGAGAATAGAACAACAATCATAGATAACGCGGAGCCAAACGGCCAGTCACGCGAACCTAAGAATTGATTTTGAATTACGTTTCCGATTAACGCTACTTTCGATCCACCCATAACGTCTGATACAACAAACATTCCAATAGAAGAAACGAATACTAAAATAGAACCAGTAACAATCCCTGACATCGTCATCGGTACTGTTACATTCCAAAATGCCTTTACTGGCGTTGCCCCTAAATCATAAGCTGCCTCTAGCTTACGCTTATCAAGCTGCTCAATTGCTGCATACACTGGCAAAATCATAAATGGTAATAAAGAATATACCATTCCGAGTATTACAGAAGGTGTATTATACAACAGATTTAAAGGTTCACTAATAATACCTAGTTTCAATAGCAATGTGTTTACAAGACCTTGTGAACGTAAAATAACAATCCATGCGTATGAACGAACAAGGAAGTTAATCCAGAACGGAATCGTTGCCAATAATAAAAGGATAGAACGATATTTACGATCCACAATTGTAATTGTATAGGCAAATGGATAACCAATTAATAAACATAGTACTGTCGTAATAACCGCAATTTTCACTGTTTCCCATAACGTCCCCATATATAATGGATCAAACACACGCACTATGTTATCTAATGTAAATTTCATTTCCACTGTCCCGTATGCTCCGCGCTGCATGAAGGCAAATGCTAATACGAACAAAAGTGGAATTAGGAAGAAGAGTAACAGCCATACGACTGTAGGTAATGCGAGTAATTTCCCTTTTTTCAATTTAAGGTCACCTCGTCCTCTTGCTCCCAGCCTACATATACATTATCTCCAATGTTCCACTGCGCTGCTTCTTCAGCAGTTTGATAAGCCATCAGCAATTCTGCTGTTTTCTCATCACGTACATAAAGCTTTTCCATATTTCCAACAAACTCAATGTCTTCAATATGTCCAAGATGGTATTCTTTTAAAATTGGCTCTTCAACCGAACGAACCTTTACGTTTTCAGGGCGAACTGCTACGTAGTTTTCCCCATTTTTCACGATATTATTTTCACCGATGAACGTCGCAACGAACAATGTTTTCGGCTTATTGTAAATTTCTTTAGGCGTGCCGACTTGTTCGATATGCCCTTTATTCATAACGACAATACGATCGCTCATACTCATCGCTTCTTCTTGATCGTGTGTTACGTATATGAACGTAATTCCTAAATTACGCTGTAAGTTCTTCAATTCACGTTGCAAATCTTTTCTTAGCTTAAAGTCAAGCGCTCCAAGTGGCTCATCTAATAGTAATACACGTGGGTTATTTACAATTGCTCTTGCAATTGCTACACGCTGTTGCTGTCCACCAGAAAGCTTCGAAGGTTTACGATTACGGAATTCAAGTAACTGCGTTAAACGCATTGCCTCTTCAGCACGTTGTTTCTGTTCTGCAGCTGAGACTTTTTGCATTTTCATACCGAAACAAATATTTTTCTCCACATTCATATGCGGGAATAGTGCATAATGTTGGAACACTAAGTTCATATGACGCTTGTATGGCGGCAAATCGTTAATCTTTTCATCATCTAATAAAAGATTCCCTTTAGTTGGCGTTTCAAATCCTGCGATCATACGAAGTAAAGTCGTTTTCCCGCAACCACTCGGTCCTAAAATTGTTAAAAATTCTCCTTCTTTAATATCTAAAGAAAGAGGGGGGATAATCACTTGATTTCCAAAATGTTTTTCTACTGCTTCAACTTTAATAATCTTTTTCATTTTCCCGTCCTATCTACCTTAAATTTTAATTTTTATATTCATGAATAAATATTTATGTTCTATAGACTATTTTTTGTTTCGATCCAAACAAAAATGGTTATTTAGCAAGCGTTCACTTCTATTCTATATGTAGTATGTTTGATTCATTTTCGCATGATACATATGTCGAACAGAAAAACCCCTTCCATTGCGAAGGGGCTATTATCATACGGCTACGCCTACTGATAAACACCATCATCATTTTAACAACTTTCGTATGAATTTTAAAGCACTTTTTGTAGAAGAGTAACGAATTTTCATGTCGAACGCTGTAGATTGGGACAAAATGCTTTTATAATGGGAAAAAGTCCGAAAACTTTCTTCACCATGATAGCCGCCTAATCCACTGCTCCCCACTCCCCCAAAAGGTAAATATGGCGTTGCAAGATGATACACAACATCATTAATACATCCTCCGCCATATGGGATATTATTCGTCACTTGCTCTTGCACTTTTCTATCTTCAGAAAAAACATATAGAGCTAAAGGCTTCGGATGTTGCTGAATCGTTTTAATTACATCTTCTAGTTTATCATACTCAATAATCGGTAAGATTGGTCCGAAAATTTCATCCTCCATAACAGCACTTTGCCATGTAACATTTGTTAAGACTGTCGGCTCAATGTGCAATGTTTCTTTCTTATAACTCCCGCCAATCACCGGCTTACCGTCTTGTAAAAATGTACATAATCGTTCAAAATGACGATCGCTCACAATTCGCACGTAATTGTCATTTTGTAAAGGCTCTTTTCCATACTGCTCCGTGATTTCATGTCGTAATGCCTCGATTAACTGTTCTTTCACTGAAGAATGAACATACATATAATCAGGTGCTACACACGTCTGTCCTGCATTTAAAAATTTGCCCCAAACGATACGTCTTGCAGTTACATCTAGCTTCGCATCTTTATGTACAATACATGGACTTTTCCCGCCAAGTTCTAACGTAAGAGGTGTTAATTTTTTCGCCGCTGCTTCCATCACAACTTTTCCGACTCCAACACTACCTGTAAAGAAAATATAATCAAATGGCTCCTTTAAAAGTGCAGTGCTTTCCTCAACACCACCTTCTACTACCGATACAAGCTCTTCTGGGAATAATTCTTCTATCATTCTCGTAAGCACTTTTGAGACGTTTGGTGTTAATTCTGATGGCTTTAAAACAACTGTATTTCCGGCTGCCAACGCTCCTACAAGTGGTGCAATTGCTAATTGAAACGGATAGTTCCACGGTGCGATAATAAGAGTCACACCATACGGTTCTGGCACTACTTTCCCCTTTGATCCAAAATGAGTCAGTGCTGTGCGAACTCGCTTTGGTTTACTCCAAGAGGAAATATGCTTCATTTGAAACGAAATCTCTTTTAATACATATCCAATTTCTGTTGTAAATGATTCGTGAACTGATTTATTCAAATCTAATTTCAACGCTTGAAAAATCTCATCCTCAAAACGCTGAATTCCTTCATAAAGCTTCTTCAAATTATTCTTTCTCGTTTCTACACTTCTCGTATGTCCTTTATAAAAATATTCCTTTTGTTTATTTACAATAGAGGAACTACTCATTCACTCACCTGCTTCCACTATTTTTATCCAATTCTTTCATTATTTATATAGATTTTATATGTAACAAATTTCTATTCGTAAAGTTACATTATATATGACTTTTCCAGCTATTTAAAATTCATTGCTCACAAAAAACTACCGAAAGAAAATCTCTCGGTAGTTTTACTGTATTAACGATATAAACGAACAGCACCTGCAGAATTATCATCAGCTTGTCCTACTACTTCAAACTTCAGACCAAGCTTCGGTAAAATACGTCCTGCATCTGGAATCTGTTGATTAATATACGTTTTAGAATCATCAAACTTCGGTACACCCGCTAAGCCATTATACGTAAACGTTCCACGCGTTGGAGATACAACTTTCCAAGCTGGCGTTTTGTCGAATGAGAACGCCGCATCAGCGATTTGGAATCGTGTACTACTCTTAACTGTCGGTTTACCATTTAAAGTTCCTACAATCGCTTCTGGATGAGAATCAACTACACCAAGGAAACCGTGTCCTGGATGTACACCAACCCAGTTATCTGTGTAAGCTGAATCCGCATACCATACAACCATACCTGTGTTATATTCTGGACCACGAGCAAATTTCAATGCTTTATCTGCACCAGCATAGTTTCTCCACTCTACATAGTAGTTATGTTTTTTCTTCTCTGTTCCATTAGATACAACGAAACCATCTAATTTTAATTGTGGTGTACCTTCTGCATCATCTGAGAATACAACTTTACCATCTACTGTTAATGAAGCATTATCAAGAGCGAATCCGTTTAATGCTAGACCACCATCAGTAATGTAATCAAATGTTAATTTCACTTTCTTACCTTTGAACTGACTTAAATCGTATGATTTGTCAATCCATTTTCCATTTGTCGTATCTGCATTTCCACTATTTTCTTTCTCACCAAGACGTTCAATTAACGTTTGTTTACCGTCTTCTGTTACAGCGTGTACTTCAAGGAAATCGTAACCTGCTTCAATCTCATATAATGACTTGAAATCGAATTTCGCATTCGTTGCATTCGTTAAATCGAACAGCGGTGTCTCCATTTTTGTGTGAAGGTCATCACCTTTTGTGCTGTAATAATATTGTTTACCGAATGCTGGTGCAATCGTTTTTACATCTTTATCTGGTAAGTTAACACGAATCATACCTGGTCGGTCAGATTTCGTAACACTTTGGTCTAAATATGTTGCTAGACCGATACCTTTATTTAATTTCTCGTAATCTACTTCTACGATATTTGCCCAGTTACCACCGATTGTTTTTTGGAAAAACTCTTTATTTTGCGGTGAAAAACTTGTTGGCGTTGTGCCTGCGATTTTACCAGCCCAGCTTCCGCCACTCATAATAGACCAAGCTTCAATCGGCTCACCCTGACCGCTATATTGTGTATCATACTCATCCGGAAGACCTAAATCATGACCATATTCATGTGCGAATACACCAACTGCACCATCTTCTGGTTCAATTGTGTAATCATACGCAGCCATCTTTCCGCCCCAATATGGAACTTTCGACTTTGTTCCTTCAATTGGGAATGGTTTTGGTCCAACTGTCCAGCGATGTGACCAAATTGCATCATCACCTAATTTACCGCCGCCAGCTTCTTGTCCAACACCCGCATGAATAATCATTAAGTGATCGATTAAACCATCAGGTTGATTTTTATTTCCATCTTCATTTACATCATATTGGTCAAATTGATCAAACTCTGATAAATCAATACCGCTATCTACTGCTGCTTTTAATGCATCTTTTACTAGATCACGTGGTCCTTTTGGGCCTTTATTGTCATGGCCGCCGCCTGCAGCATCTGCACCATAATCAGCTGCTTTACCAGGAACTGTTAACCATTTTGTAACTGTTCCATCCACAGTGTAACTACCACCAGATTGTTCTTCATAATATTGTTTAAACGTTTCAATCTTACTTCCGTCATCTAACGTAAACGGCTCGTTACCAAATAACATTTTTTCATAATGTTCTTTATTAAAATCGTTGGAATACATGTAACCAGGTTCTTTATCAATATTGTTATGTTTGAAATCAGCATACTCTACAAGTAAAACGAGTACTTTATCTTTACGAACTTCACCGTTATACTCTTTTTGTTTTGCTTGTGAAGTTGGTACTTTACCATTTAGCCCGCCTTTAACTGGGCCTGCCGCTGCAGGTGTACCTGTCGCAGGTTGGTCTAATTTTTCTTTCGTTTCTGCTTTCGCATCTTTCACTTTCTTTAAAAAGTCAGATGCATCTTTCGTAAGTTGGTCCCCATTTGCCGCTTCTTTCCCAGGATTTTCACCCTTTTTGTTCTCTACATACTTTTCGACAGCATTCTTTGTTTCTGTCTCTGAAGCAGATGCATCAATTACCCCACGTTTTTTTAGCGCATTTGCTAATCTCTCTTCTGGGATTAAGTGATCATCAACTGGGCTTGTAGCTGTCTTGTTCTCCGGCGTTTCAGCATATGTAGGCTGACTTCCAGCACCAAGTGACAAGCCTAGAACAGCTGTCAAAGCGATTGATGATAACACTTTAAACGGTTTCTTTTTCATCCCTTATTTCCTCCCCTAATAAAAAAATATGTATTACACATTGTATTTTATTAAAAATTCAGTATTTTTTCAATATTTAGTCATGTTATGTAATTTTTTTAATATATTTGTAAAAATTTCTTAGTTAGTATACGAATATATCATAATTCAACAATGTTTTCAGAAAATATTGAAAAGTTTTGACAGAAACCTTATACTTTCCATAGAGGGAATTTAATGGGGATTTTATCTTTGTTTCACCTACACAATATTCGATAATTTGACACATAAAATATAAAAGTCGGTTAATTATCGTCTACTATGTAGCAGCAATTATGACCAATAATTAGGGAGGAATTACACTTGTACAAAGATAAGGCTGACTCACTAGATCAAGAATGGATTGATTTAATACTTGAGGCTCTAGATGCTGGCATTGCCCTGCAAGATATTGAACACTTTTTTCAACGTATGAAGCATACGAGCCAGGCTCAATAGCCTCGTTCTTTTTAACGAATTTTATGTTATAATAATCACATCATAAGACGACTACATATTGATAGAAAGGTGCGCAAATATGATAGGAGAACGTATAAAACGCCTTCGTTTACAAAAAGGCATTTCACTAACAGAACTCGCCGAAAAAGCTGGTGTTGCTAAATCTTACATTAGTTCTATAGAACGAAATTTACAAAAAAACCCTTCCATCCAGTTTCTTGAAAAAATTGCAGCTGTTCTACAAATTCCAGTTGATACTTTACTTCACGATGAAACAACAACGGAAAGTCATCTAGACTCCGAATGGACCCAGCTTGTTAAAGATGCGATGAGCTCTGGTGTCTCAAAAGAACAGTTTCGTGAATTTCTCGAATTTACACAATGGAAGAAAAATCAACAATAATACATAGTAAGGAGTGCTTAAAATCGGCACTTCTTTTTCTTTATAAAAAAAAGCGGGGGATACCCGCTTTTGATTTATTATCTTTCTTCGCCATCTTTTTGCTTAGCATTAAATGTCCATTCTAAGTTTAATGAATCACCTTGGAATTTATTTTGATCCTTGTCATTCTCTACGAACTCAAATTCCACCCATAAGTAATCTTGATCACCAGCTGCTAAACCACCGTTTTCTGACCACTCAGGAGCAAAGATTTCTTTCGCTACTACATCTGGACTTTCATCTTTTAAGTCTGCTAATGTTGTTTCATATACAGGCTGACTTCCCTTATCCCAATTCCAAATGAATTTCACATTAATGTGCTTAGCAAAATCTTCTCCCGCGTTATCGCCTTTAGCATCCGTTACATCATACTTTGTCGCTAGTTTAATCTCTTTAATATCTAACGTCCCATCGTTCTTTAATAAGAACTCTTTCTTAACAGAATCCCCTGGTTTTAAATCTTTAATATCTACAAGCGTTTTAGGGTTTAATGTAAGATCTAACGTCCCAGCTGCAAATGTATTGTTTGATACTTCTTTATCGCTAAAGAATGCAAATGTTCCTCCACCAATTAAAGATAACCCCAATGCCGCTGATGCAACTCCCATACCTAATTTCTTTTTCAGACTCACAATCAATTCCCCCTAGCTGTTTTTTGTATTTTTATCTCTTATTTCAAAATAAGAGGTGTAACTAAAACTATATTAGCTTAGCTAATATTTGTTCTTTTTAAAAACCTTAAGTTCATTATAACGAACGAAACTATATAAACACAATATATTTTTTGATTATTTTTATTTATCAACAATTTTTCTTTTTTTCAGAAAAGTATTGAGAAATAAAGTGAAACTTTAATCAGTGTTTTTTGTCCATCCCCACTGATTATTAACCTTCACCAAATAGTGTGCGGCCAACTAACTTCTTCGCATTCGTTGAATTTTTTGGCCCTTATACCTTCAAAAAAACAAAGCAAATAGATGAGTAGTAGGGCTCTCTCATCTATTTGTCTTATGATTGTATTTATACCTTCCGAAATGCTGCTGTATTTTACTTGCTATTCCTATTTCTTCTGTTCTTCTTGTTTCTTGCTCTCTTCTAACTTTTTCGCTTCTTCTTGCTTCTTACTTTCCTCTAGCTTTTTCGCTTCTTCTTGCTTCTTACTCTCTTCTAGTTTTTTCTCTTCTTCTTGCTTCTTACTCTCTTCTAGCTTTTTCGCTTCTTCTTGTTTCTTACTCTCTTCTAGCTTTTTCGCTTCTTCTTGCTTCTTACTCTCTTCTAGCTTTTTCGCTTCTTCTTGTTTCTTACTCTCTTCTAGCTTTTTCGCTTCTTCCTGTTTCTTACTCTCTTCAAGGTTCTTTTGCTTTGTTGTTTCATCTACTAATAATTTCTCAAAAGCTTGAATTTGTTTATCAATTACCTGTAAATTAACCTCTTTATCAACATACTCACAGTTTTCTTTCACTATATGAAAACCAGCATTCACATAAGAGAATACTTGCTTAGTGGATTCACTTTTATTTTCCTTTAACTCTTCTTTCACTTTGTTATACGGATTTTCTATTGATACATATACTTTTTGTAACAGTTCCCTCTCCGCAACAATTTTCTCACGTCCTTGTTTCCACGTAGCAAGCACCTGCTCTAACTCTTGAGTGGAAGTGAAAGTTAATTTTGATTTCATCTCTTCATACTCATGCAAAATAACGTCCTTATGTTGCTTAGCTTGCTCTGTTAACTGATCAACTGTTTTTGGAAAAATACTTGCTGTAGAAATAGTAGCCTGCACTTTCGTCTCATGAACAAAAGCCGCCTCTGTATAAGTCATCATTTGAGAACCTAAATAAAAAGTAATAGAGCACAAACATGGCAATATAAGCATCTTTTTGAATTTGCGAGGTGCCTTCAGCATCTTAATCTCTCCTATCGAACAACTCGTTCTTTATCAAGAACTATATCTTTATTATAATAAAGTGAATTACAAAATGAAATACAAATTATGTTTCTTTTTACATTTCTCTTTTAACACAAAAAGAGACTACCTTTGATAGTCTCTTTTTGTTGTCATTATTATTTCGTTTCACCATCGCCTTGTTGTGCATCAAACGTCCAAGTTAATTGTAACTTGTCGCCTTGGAATTCATTTTGGTCTTTTTTATTATCAACGAATTCAAATTTCACTTTGAATTTATCAGATTTACCTGCAGAAATACCTTTTTCATCCCAGAACCAAGCAGCTAAATCATTATTTACTGCTGTAAGTGTATCACCCTTCAATTTATCTAATGTAGTTTCTTTCACAATCGTCTCATGCTTATCTACATTTTTTAAGAATGTTACTTTAATATGTTGGCCAAAATCTTCTTTATTATCTTTCTTCGTATCTTCTACACTATAGTCTGTTTTTAATAGAACCTTCTTAATATCTAAAGAACCTTTATTTTCTAGTTTAAATTCTTTTTCAATTGTATCACCAGGTTTTAAATTCGATACGTTAACAACTGTTGATGGATTTAATGATAAATCAAGCGTACCAGACGCAAATGTATTATTTGACACTTCTTTATCGCTAAAGAATGCAAATGTTCCTCCACCAACTAATGCTGCTCCTAGTACTGCCGATGCGATACCCATCCCTAATTTTTTCTTTAAAGTCATGTCCAAATCCCCCATAATATATATTTGTTAATTTCCTAGTAGGAAATTATAACTAAGATAACTAGACGGATTGTTCTACTTTTTTATCTTTCTTTTCTCCGTCGATGCTACGAATAGCGCCAAAAATAGAAATCGCGGAATAGCCAAGTAAAAGGACTCCTGGAATAATAAGAAGTAATGCTGCTCCCGCTTTTGAACTCGCATAATTCAGTCCATAACCAAGGTATGGAACTGTAATATCTGCATATTTTCCGATTACATTCTCTGCAAGTACTGGTGCTAAATCTGGTCCGTTGTTGTTATCCCCTTTTGTTTCATACATTACTTTTCCGTTTATATCTTTCACACCGATAATACGATGAGTGACAATTTTGTTATCTTTCTCTTTAAACGTAATAACATCACCTTTTTGATATTTAGAACCATCTTTCGTTGGCTCGATCGCAATGATTGATCCTGTTAAAAATGTCGGTTCCATCGACCCTGAAAGAACGCTCTTAAATTGATAGCCCATCACTGTCGGGTCCCCACCACTAGCTTTTGAAGAAATAACTACAAAAGCTAAACAAACCATTACTGCAAATAAAACAAATGAGATAACGTTGCTAATCACCTTCCAAATTAATTTCATCGTCTCTCTCCCTCTCCGTTGTTTTATATTATTTGAAGTATGCAATACCCACCTTAGTTCTTTAACGAGAACACAACTAAATAATATAACGAACATTAGAGGAATGCAATAAGAAAATTTACAATTATTAGTTATTAATAAGGGGTGTATTAACGCAAAAAAAGACCGTGACAAAATCTCATCACAGTCTCCACACTAGCCATTTTATTTTTCTTCTGATTTCATCCCTTGGTTATTTCGGCGCAGCACTACATATAAAATCGCTCCAAATAATACAATCGCACCTATTCCAACACTTATCACTTTCACATTCGATTCCTTTACTTCAGGTTCAACTGTATCTTTTTTAGGCATCGTAAAAGTAACATCTTCTTTTGAAAGAACATTTATCGTCGCAATTGTTTGATTATTCTTCGTGATATCCACTGCACCAACTACCTCACCACGGTGGATTCCTTTATGATACAACGAATCTTTATCTAATGAAGCCGCCCGGAAAGCCGTTCTCACATTCTTTCCTTCATCTTTCTTAAGCATAAGTTCTACACTTTTTTCAAGTTCACTATCAATATCTTTATTTAAATACGTTGTCTTTTGATGCCAACTATGTTTATCTAGTACCGTTTGCTTCACAAATTGACCAAAAGAATATTCCGCCATCTGCTTTAAATCTTCATAAATTTCAGGTCTTTGAGAAGCCATTACTACATTTATAATACGATTTCCATCTTTCTCATTTAATAAAACGAGCGTATTGCGCGCTTCATTCGTAAAACCCGTCTTACCACCAATACTATATGGATTTTCAAAATAAGTAGACTTATTAAAAATAGAAACCGTCTGGCTAGACGTCGTAACCGTCGTCCTTTTCGTATTCATCGCTTGTAAAATCTCAGGATACTTCTGCACCCCTCTTGTAATCATGGCCATATCATATGGCGTCGTATAATGATTTGGATCATGCAATCCATTTGGCGTTACAAAATGGCTATCTTTCGCCCCTAATTGTTTCGCCTTTTCATTCATCATATTAGCGAAATTTTCAACACTTCCTCCAATACGCTCCGCAATCGCATACGACACATCATTCGCACTCAGCACCATTAAAATCATAAGTGCAGTATTTCTATTAATAGTTTCACCAGGTTGAAACTCAATTTGATAATTGCTCTTCTCTTGATCTAATGCTAATTGTGAAAACGTAAATTGATCCTCTGGCTTCGTATGTTCCATCAGTAAAATCGCCGTTAACACTTTCGTTATACTAGCAGGAAACGCACGATGATGTGCATTTTTGTCGTACAACACATCTCCTGTTTTCGCATCAATCGTAGTCGCAAACTGACTAAAAACATTCGGCCCTTCCGCAGGCGGCGGTGCCACTTGCTCCGGATTTACTCCAATATTCGTCTCAGCATATAACGTCATAGGTGTCAAAAAAAATAAACAAATAACCATAATAAAAACCGAAATTTTCTTAAAATTTACCATATGACTCTCCCTTTTCACTTTACTTTCACATTCTATAAAATAACTCTACCAATCTATATGTAATTTGTATTAAATTGGAAGGATATTCACTATTTTTTACTATATCACACTTTTACGATGAGGAACATAAATATACAACAAAAAATAAGAAGGAATTACTCTTTCTTATCCTTCTCATCAATCAACGAATCTATTAACTTTTGCCCAGCTTCCTCGGCTGTAATCTCATCCGTCATACCCATAAACGACCAACCTTTAGAATCAACCCACTCTACAAACTCTTGCAAAAACTCATCATGTGTCACATCCACATCAAGAATCGATCCATTAATTGAAATCGTTCTATTTCTAGACACGCGCATCTTGAACGTTTTTCTTACCATTACAATAATTCTCCCTCTACTCCTGAATATTTATAAATATCTTGTACTTCATTTATACATGATTTCTTGAAAATTGTAAAAAGGATATATTGGCCAAATCGCATACTGAAAATGAAAATCTCTTATTATATAATTCTCAAACTACATTCATTTGATCATAAATTGCGTAATACATCCATATAAAAAAATAAAACAACTTACATTTTATCACACCAACTACACTTGACTTTAGTACAATTAAGTGGAATATATTAGAAAACACCTTGAAATGAGGAGGAACTCCATGGCGCGTTGTACGTATTGTAAAACGAAGTGGAAAGTAAAAGAGGTTTGGTCGATACTCACGACATTTGAAAAAGATTGTCCGTATTGTTTCGGACGGCAATATATGTCTAATGATACCTTTCATCATGCTAACGCCGCTTTACCTTTGCTATTCTTATGTCCTTTACTTGTTGATCTAAGTGACGAAAATCCTTTAGATAAATATCGAAAATAATATAACCGCTACATTCAAAACCTACTTTCTATTCAGTTCTCTCCTTATTAATTCTCCCTTTATTCACTACTAATATACTTGCGCATGCTCCCTCTTTAAAAACTTACTATAAAAATATTGTAAAATTTCAGTTAATTATATATAATTGCTTTAGCATAATGATTAAAGATGCTATTACATAAGCATTTTTGAAGATCCCGTAGCTCAGCAGGGAGAGCGCCACCTTGACAGGGTGGAGGTCGTGAGTTCGAGCCTCTCCGGGGTCATAAAAAAAGAGACACCATATCAACCTACTACCTGATATGGTGTCTCTTTTTTTATCCAATTTAATTACTTCCCATCAAACATCTTCTCCAAAGATCTCGCATTAACAGACAATGCTTCTTTCATCTAGTAAGTTAAATTACAAAACTGGACGGTTCGGTCTGTTTTTCCACAAAAAATTTATCCGCTTTTCATAAAAGATATACCACTATAAAAATAACTTCATACTTAAAACAGGATGTTGCCAATAGCTAGTATATTGTACCTCAACTCTTTTACTAGTAATAAAATGCTACTGTTTTTTGTCTCTAAAAATAGTAATATTTTCTCTTTATAGCATTTCACTTTCACGTTTTTTCAATAAAATAAGGTCTTATTTAAACTTATACTTCACGAATACTTTGAAAGGTTTTGTATTATTCAAGGTCGATTTTACCAGAAAAAGTTAAATATAATAAAAGCACTCCTAAACCTATCATGAATACTTTACAAAGAATATAACTTATTGACAATACTAGTGAAAATGGATCAAATAAATTAAATAAAAATGAATTACTACAATGTTGTTCATAAGATTCTTTATCAAGTTTAATTCCAAACCATATAAATCCAATACTCATAAGAACCATCACTGATCCTCCAAAAAGCTTTTCCATGAAAGATTCTATACTCCTC